>JBKJIP010000298.1:0-14953 GCA_046598515.1 Fimbriimonadaceae bacterium
CGGCTTCATCGTTCACCCGGCCCAGATAGCAGGGATCGTGGATGACGGTTCCGGCCCCATCGGCGGCTTTGAGCTTTCCTTCCGCTATGAGTTTTTGGAAGAGCTGAGTGTGATGGAGGACTTCCATCTTGTGCCCAACGGTGGGATCGCCAGCCGGGTCGTCGTATTCGTTCAGCAACGTATTGAAACAGTGCGGGCAGGCGGTGACGACCTTCTTGACCTTGTATCGCTCGAAGGTCGAGACGTTCTCCATCGCCTTCTCTTGGAACGTGAATTCGTCTCCGACTCGGCGGGCGGGATCGCCCGTGCAAGCTTCCTCTTGGCCGAGACAGGCGAAGCTCACTCCGGCTTTCTTTAGCAGGGACGCGACGGCCTTGGTCGTTTTGACGGCTCCGGGATCGGTCGCTCCGGCGCAGCCGACCCAGAACAGATATTCGAAGTCAACGCCATTGCGGGCGAGGGGGATGTCGAGGTCCTTCATCCACGTTTCCCGCTCATTCCGAGGCGCGCCCCAAGCGTTGCCGCTGGAGCCCGTTTGACGGAGCATAACGGCGGCAGTGCCGCTGAGCTTGCCTTCGGCGACGAGATTGCGGCGGGAGTCAACGATGATATCGACGTGGCGAATCAGAACAGGACAGGCTTCGACGCAAGCATTGCAAGTTGTGCAAGCCCAAAGTGCTTCTTCGCTGATCGCTTCGGCGAGTCCAATGCCGCTCGTGAGGGCACCTCGGACATCTTGAACGACCTGCTTCGGATTGAGAACTTTGCCGACGTTCCAGGCGGGACAGACCTCCGTGCATCGCCCACACTCCATGCAGGCGTCGAGCGACATGAGATGCCAGCGCGAGAGATCGGCCACGGTGGCTGCGCCGATTTGGCCGGTTTCCTCGACTTCGGCCATGGAGATCGGCTTGAGCTCGCCCATCTTCGTCTCGGGCTTGCCCGCGACACTCGCAAAGGCCATCACGATGTGACGAATCCGCATCCGCGGGAAGACCGCGAAGAAGATGAAGACCCACACCATGTGGAACCACCACACGAAACGATAGGCGTCCGCCGAGTGTACAGGCGTGACCTTGGCGAGGGCGTTGCCGACCACCGAGAATGCTTCGCCCTGATTTGCGCCGCCCATGACCGAGATTCGCGCGGCCTCTAGAACGTAGCCCGTAACGCCAACGAGCAATAGCAGCCACAGAGTCAGATAATCACTCTGCGCGGTCGTCAGAGGCCGTCGGCGACCCGTCTTGACCTGCTTTTCAAGCTGAGTCACATCCTCAGTTTTCAGCCGGGCTTCACCCAGTTCAGTCTTTGCCATTTGCCATCGGCGAACGAGCGCCCACGCAACGCCGATCACAAAGAACAGTCCGAGCAGATCGAAAACCAGCTCATAAACGAGGTAGTAGGTTCCCTGATGGAAGTTCGGGAGCCCGATCAGCGGAGCGTAAGTCGCGATCGCAAGCAGGGTCGTCGCCAAGAAGAGCGACAGGAACCCGTAGAAGATCATGAGGTGCATGGGCGCGCCGGACTTCTTGCGGCTAGATCGCACCTTCTTTTGCGCGAGAACATAGGTCGAAATGTTCTTGAGCCACTTGCCGAGGGCGGCGCGGGTGGGAATCCAATACCAAAAGCCTTCGCGCAGTTCGCCCACCGGCTTACCCTGCTTCCAGGCTTTGACGCGCTGGATGATTGTCCACGCGGCGTAAAGCAATGACCCGAAGACGAGCACATAGAAGAGCACCTTCTCGAACTTCGTGAGGTGCAGGAATTCGGGGCGCGTCGGCGTCACAGCGCTAAGTTTGGCGGAGGCTGCCCCAATGTTGCAACGGCACACCCCATTTCAATTCCCCATCACTGCCGGGCATACTGGGCAACTGATCGCTGGAAGTGAAGAAATGCATCCGGATCTAGTCTTTTTCCTAGTCGTTTGTTCATGGTCGGTTCTCTTCCTCGCAAGCAACTTTCGGGTGCTTTTCAAGAAGACACCCCTCAGTCACGAGGGGAAGCGGATCGTGCTGGGCTTCAATACTGTCCTGATTGGTCTCGCAATCAACTTTCACCCGCGTTCGTTTGAGCTCGTGCCAGCAATGTTCGTCGGCGCCTTCCTATTGGCTGTTCCCTGGCTTGCCGAAAGAATTCCGATGTTTCGAGAACGAGAAGAAGAATCTTCTAATCCAGAATCAGCGCCACTTTGAACTCGCCCTCATAACCCTTGCTGGCTTCCTTCGTTCTCAGCGTGAGATGTGATCCGACGGGGGTTCCATCCGCTTGTCGCGAGCCGTAGATCCCGTCCCGGTTGTTACGTGTCACACGGGAGCTGTCCGAGTACGGCTTCTTCGCCAGGACGGCGTCGTTCGTCTTCTCATCGAAGAAAAACTGAGACGTGAACTCGCGGGTGACATTGCCGGTGCTCGAATAGGTTCGAATCTTGAAGTGGATATGGCTCGTTCGGCCCTGATACCAACCAGGGAAGATGGTCTTGAACTTCGCCTCGCCTTGTGCATCCGTGACCTGATAGCCGCGAAGCCAGGTCTGGCCCTTCGTGTCCTCTTGCTGAATCTGGCTGCTCGGCTCGCCGGAGTAAACGCCGGCCGTATCGGCATGCCAAAGATCGAGGTGGGCGCCCTTCAGAGGAATCCCTTTGCCATCGCGCAGAGTCAAAACGGTGACGACGAGAGAAAGCGGGACTCCTTCCTTAACCGATGCCCGATCGGATTTCCCGGTCAGGTCTTCCCGGTGCAGCATCTTGTCGACGAAGAACGGACCCTCCGTCAGTTCCGGCGTGGCCACCAGATCGATCTCGGATAGCGGAATACCCGGTGCTTCCGCCTTCACTTTCGCCCCCGCAAGCAGGGCGAGGCTGGCGGCGCCGAAGGTCATTACTTGGCGTCGAGTCAAAATCTGGCCTACGGTTGCGTCGTCGTTATCCATATCGCTATTCTATGCCGCCCGAATGAGGATTCTGTGAGATTCGGTTCGAAGTTCCCAAATGGGCCAGTCTAGGCTCGAAAAGGTATCCTTACAGCCTCCCAATGATCGTTCTCATGCAGTTCGGGGCGTCCGAGGGCCAGATTCAGGCCGTTTGCGATGCCATCAGCGATGCCGGCCTCGAGCCGCAGCTACTTCCCGGCGATCGCATGGCGATCGGTATCCCCAAGTCCGTCCCGGGCGAAGTTCGAGAGGAGCTCTCGGGCATTCTCTCCGGGCTCGAGGGTGTCAGCAAGGTCACCCATGTTAGCCGTCCCTTCAAGCTCGCCTCGATGGAGTGGAAGCGGGAGAAAACCCGCGTCAGAATCGGCGACGTCGAGATCGGTCCCGACACATTCACGATCATGGCCGGACCCTGCTCGGTCGAATCCGAAGAGCAGTACGCCGCGTGCGCGAAGATCGTCAAAGCCGCGGGCGTGAAGATTATTCGAGGCGGTGCCTTCAAGCCGCGCACTTCACCCTATGCCTTCCAAGGCCTCGAAGAGCGAGGGTTGCAGATCATGCAAGCCGTCGGACGCGAATACGATCTCATCACGATCTCCGAGGTCATGAGCCCGGACAAGGTGGCCATGGTCGCCAGCTACGTCGATATCCTGCAGATCGGCGCTCGCTCCATGCAGAACTTCCCGCTCCTTATCGAAGCGGGCAAGAGCGGAAAACCGGTCTTCCTGAAGCGAGGCCCGGCCGCGACGCTCGACGAGTTCCTGCTCGCCGCGGAGTATGTTCTGAACCAGAACAACCCGAACGTGATCCTCTGCGAGCGGGGCGTGATCCCGCTCGATCGCAGCTACACCCGTAATACGCTCGATTTGAACGCGATCCCCGTGCTGAAAGAATTCTCGCACTTGCCGGTGATCGTCGATCCGTCCCATGGCGTCGGTGTAGCTCGCTATGTGCCCGCGCTCGCAAAAGCGGCGATGGTCGTGGGAGCAGATGGACTCATGATCGAGATGCACCCCGATCCGAAGCATGCGAAGAGCGACGGCGCCCAGTCGCTAACGCCCGAAGCATTCAATCAACTCATGGATGATCTTGGACGACTTCGTATGGCGATGCCCTAAGACGTCGGGCATCAAAACCCGATAAATCTACTGATGCGCGCCACATTGGTAGTTTTAACAGGTTGTCTGGCCTGCGCCGGCAGTGCCCAGATTCTCGCCGACACGTTTTCCGGCTTCAGCGGAATGCAGGGCCAGGACGGCTGGACCTATCGTTTCTATGACCGCACGGTCGACGCCACCCCTGGCAGCTACGACTTCCAAACCGAAGCGCAGCTCATGCCCGAGTTCAACTCGAACGACCAGAAGTGGTACGTGGAGAAGGGCACCTTCTGGACGATGCTAGGACTCGCTTCCGCCCATGGAAATGGCACCATAACGTCCGGCGGACGCACGCCAAACGAGCAAATGGCGATCCGACGCTGGACGAGCACCTATGCCGGCCAAGTGAAGATTTCAACGAGCGTGGCGAAGATCACGACGGTCGGCGGCAATGGCGTGACGGCTTGGCTCTTTGTCAACGGAACGCCCAAGCAGAGCCAATGGATCGCAGGCAACGATTGGGAAGGCTCGAGCTTCGAAGTCGAAACCGTTCTCAGTACGGGGGACGCTGTCGAGTGGTGGCTGGACCCGACTCAGGGTGACGATCTGTTCGATCTCTCTACTTTGAGCGGGACAGTGACCGCAGTTCCGGAGCCCGCTGTGCTGGCCGCCCTGGGGATTGGGTTGGCGGCGATGTTGCGAAAGCGGCGGCGGTAACTCAGATTTCCATCAGTGTGCCCGGTGTAACCGACGCGAGCGCGGCTGCAACATCGGGTGCGCGGCTCAATATCTCCGCCTTGAGCCCAGTGCGGACTCGGATTAAGATGATAACAAGTGCTTGCCCGGCGTGGTTGTGTTGATGAAAAATTCCGCGGTCCAGGGTGATTAAAACATCAAAATCTGTGCGGCACATCTTCAAGAGCGCGCCGTTCTTGATGCCCTTTTGGCCAAGACTCTTTACATGTTGGACTTCATGTCCCGCGAGTGCTGCTCCAAACTCTGGGGGCATATTCTCGTCCAGAAGAATACGCATTAAGTTAGGCCGCATTTGCCAGTAGGGCGTCAAAACCGTCGGTGGCCAAGTGGACGACCTGCCTCGCAATTCCGGGGTCTAGCTCATAGTCGCGTGCGAAATCCTCTAGCGACTGTCCGTTCTCTAGATAATCAAACAAGAACGACACCGGTATACGGGTCCCGAAGAAGCAAATCGCGCCGCTCATGCGGTCCGGGTCCTGCCACAGCAGATCGCGGTAGTTTCTCGCGGCATCCATACAGAGATTATAGCGACGAAGCTGTTAAGCTGCTTCCGCGACTTCGGCGATCGGAACCCGATCTCGCGCCGGGAAGCCCTGCATCCATGGCTGGCGCTTGCGCCATTGACGCCAGGACTGGACCACTTGGCCCCGAGTCGGCAGGTTCACATCCCAGGCCAGACCGATTTTGGCCATGCCTTTAATCACGATCGCCGAGGGATCGAACTGCCAGGCGAAGATTCCGTGTTGCGCCCACAGTTCGGATTTGTGGTGGGTGTTATGCCCGCCCTCGCCGAGCGCGAGGACCTCGATGACGGCGTTGTTCTTCGAATTATCCGGCGTCTTAAACGGCGACTCGCCCCAGATATGGCAGACCGAGTTCACGCAGAAGGTCACCCAGTTCAAATAGCAGATCCTGGCGAGAGACTCCCAAACGGAGATGCCACCCAGCCAATACGGAACCATGATCGTGACGACCAGGCAGCCGACGTAAAAGATCGGATTGCTGACGAACTTGACAACGGGATCCTTCTCGATCCGAATGAGCGTCTCGACGAGCTTGTTCCAGCGCTTCTGGACGAGCTGCTCGGTCGTCATGACGATGTTGCCTTCCTTGTCCCGGGCCTCCCAGAAATAGCGGTCTTCCTCGCGGAAGCGGAAGGTCTCCATTTTGGGGGGATTCGCAATCAGATGCTGCTCCCACTCTTCGACAGTCATCTTGCGCGGCTTCGTCAAGCTCGGCTCGCGCATCGCCCACATCACGAAGCTGTGCATGAAAGACCAAAGCTGTTCTTTGAACATGCCTTGTTTGGTCTCATCAAAAATGTGCGGAGAGTGCGGGTCGGCTGTGGTTTCTCCGAAGGCGTGGTGCTTGCTGTGCTTTTTGAGCCATTCGCCGGCGGGACCCTGCATGGCCATGCTTCCCATGGTGAGCCAGACGCCGCGCATGAAGGGCGAAGTCTTGAAGGAAGGGTGCGTGCCGACTCGGTGATAGCCGATGGTGATGCCGAAGCCGGCCACCATCCAACCTCCCACGAACCAAAGGAAATGGTGCGTATGAAGGAGGTACAGCCCGACGAGCGGGACGGCGAAGAGGGCGGTGGCGACGAGCCGATAGAGATAGCGCAACATGCGACTGCGCCAACAGGCGGCCACCAGTTTGGGATGCCGCTTTGCGGCGACGCGCCCACGGTCGCCCAGTTCCTTCAGGCTGATCATCCAAGGGAATCGGCGGAAGTAGGGGCGCACAAACTTGATGTGAAGCGCGGCGAGGGCAATCAAGCCACCGAGGCACCCGATCGTCATCCAAAACTTGGCCGGATTCTGCAGGGACTGATATAGAACCACCAATCCACCGATCGGCGGCGCCAACAGAAAAATGAGCACCAGAGTTTGTTCGAAGAGACGAGAGGGGCGAGCGGCGGTAACTTGAGCCAATATCCTACATTCCTTTAAAATGAATACCCTGAGCTCATCGGCGAGTTTATGGGGCTGATCAATTTTGTCATATTTAAGGACGCCGACCGACCTCAAGGCGAGTCAAACGGCGTAATCGTTTTAGAGGACGGGCCAAATGCCCCAGTCGGGAGTTACGGCGAGCTACGAATCGTTATTTGAAACACTCCCTCTCGGGGAAATCGTATGGTCAAGGTGGATATGAAGAAGGTTGGATTAAGCGTCGGAATTTTCGCGGCCGCATTCGCAGGTGTTTTTGCCGCTCTCAGGATCGACCGCTCGATGGAGAAGGGCTCCGTTATGGACGTGCTCGAAAGGTCGAACCGAACCCCGGTGCTAAGCGCCGAGTACACGGCCGGTGCCCCTTTTGATTTTCGGACGGCAGCCAAGAAAGTGATGCCGAGTGTCGTGAGCGTCGACAAGACCGAAGCAATGCGGAACTTCTTCTCGGAGGAAGTTCTCGTCAATACCGGCACCGGATCCGGCGTGATCATATCATCCGACGGCTATGTGGTTACCAATAATCACGTGGTCGCCAACGCTTCGAAGATCACGGTCCGACTCTCGGATGGGCGTAGCTTCGAGGGCAAGTTGATCGGCACCGATCCTCGGTCCGACCTCGCCGTCATCAAGATACAGAACGGCAGCAACTTCCAGGCGGCGGAACTGGCGGATAGCGCTCAGGCCGAGATCGGCCAGTGGGTGATGGCCGTTGGAAACCCACTGGGCTACGATAACACCCTTAGCGTCGGCGTCATCAGCAGTCTCAACCGAACGTTGACTGCTCAAGACAACACCGTTTTGTCCGACACGATCCAGACCGATGCCAGCATCAATCAGGGCAACTCGGGCGGTGCTTTGACCAACGACAAGGGTCAAGTAATCGGCATCAACTCCGCGATCGCCAGCCCCAGCGGCGGCAGCGTCGGTATCGGCTTCGCCATCCCGATCAATCGAGCGAAGAAGACTATCGCCGACCTTATCAAACTGGGCCACGTCCCCTATGGCGACCCCGGGTTCACCATCTTCCAACTCCCGATTTCGGATCCGCGAGCTCGACGCAGCTACAAGAATCTGACCGAGGCTGAGCCACCCAAGGGCGGCGTAATCGTGGCGCGTATGTGGGGCAACTCCGCGGCTGGTGCGGGCGTGACGCAGTTCGACGTCGTCACCAAGGTGGATGGTAAGCCGATCACGACGCCGATGGATTGGACAAAGGTTCTTCTCGATAAGCGAACCGGCGACAAGCTTTCCCTCGAAGTTTGGCGGGCGGGCAAGTTGAAGACCCTTTCTTACACTCTCGCAGAAGACAAGAGCTACTAAGAGAGCCCCTCAAGGATGGTGTGGCGGAGGCTTTTGCCGACCGGCCACACCGCCACGATGAGGGGTCGGCGGCCCGTCATTTTGAGTTGCTTCTGTAGCTTCACAACGTCGAGGCCGGCCGCGCGTTGCTTGACGACCGGTGTGGCCGATCCAAGTTCCACCAGCTTGGCTTTGGTGCTCGAGACATCGGCCTTTCCTGAACTCAAAACCCTGTATCCGCGGAGCCAGGGCGAGCGGATTTCTGTTTCTCCGGTCAGGTAGCCGCCGCTGTCGCCGAGTGGCCGCAAGTCGAAACGATCGCAGAGTTCGCCCAAAGCATGGGCACGAATCGCGGCCGGGTCCGCTTCGTAGAAGTAGGCATCGACGGAATCGAAGCCGAACACCGCTTGCTCGCCACCGGCCAACCACTCACCCGATTCGATGTGAACAGCCTCGACGGGAGCCTCACGGCGACAGATGCCATACAGAACCAGCGCTTCCCGGCATTCGCGCTCATAAGAAACGAACACGACTTGCCCGCCCAGGCTTTCCAGTAGCCGATCATCCAGCAAAGGCGATAGTTTCAGGGCCGCCCCTTTCGCATTGCTCAGCACGGGAACGAGTTCATCGAGCGACGGTTCGTAGGCATCCGCATCCCGAGACACCCTCTTTCCACCCGACCTTCGGGCGGGATCAGCAAAGGCGTATTCCAGCGGGTCCGACCCATTCGTATGCTGGACAAGGCAGGCGTCGAGATCGTGGACTTCAAGATTGTGGCGGGCCAGTTTGATTCGCTCCGCATCAGTGTCGTATCCCGTGACAAGTCCGCGCCGGGCGAGGGCGATCAGATCCGCCCCCAGACCGCAGGTCATATCGACGACATGATCCTCCGGCGGAAAAAGTGAGGCATGGAATTCGGCCACTCGCTCATGGGTCGCCATTTCCAAGCCTTCGCGATCAAAAAGCATTTCCTGCGCCCGTGCGAACTTGGCTTTGGCCCGGGACCGTAGAGCCCACTGGTCGAAAGCGGACCGGGCGACCTCCGGGCCGAATTGCTTTGCGACCCGGTCGATATTGCCGGGAGTAAGTGGAAGGCCCTGGGTGGCGTCTAGCGCGGATTGAAAGTCAGGGTCCAAAGCAATGTGATTATGTGTGCCAGGTACGATCCGGTGCCGATGACAGAAGCGATCCCGACCGCCCTCCGAGAGATCGAGCTAGAACACGATGTGCGCGTGCTTTACGCCGTGGAATCCGGCAGCCGCGCATGGGGCTTCGCTTCCGCGGACAGCGACTTCGATGTTCGCTTTATCTACGCGAACAATGCTGACTGGTACCTCTCCCTTCACGAGAAGCGAGATGTGATCGAGAAGTTCTTGCCCGGTGATCTGGACGTCAGCGGTTGGGACCTGCGGAAAGCTCTGCGATTGCTTCAGAAGTCGAATCCACCGCTCCTGGAATGGCTGTTCTCACCGATCGTCTACTTCGAGGATGCCACGTTCATCTCGGAGATGCGCCAGATCGCGACCTCAGGTTGGTCACCGAAGCACTGCATTCACCACTACCTGAGCATGGCGGACGGCAATTTCCGGAACTACCTGCAGGGCGATGTGGTGCGATCGAAGAAATACCTTTATGTTCTCCGGCCCTTGCTGGCCTGTCGATGGATCGAGCGGACGCTAACTCTGCCTCCGGTTCTCTTTCGAGACATGCTCGTCGCGGAAGCCGACGATGCCTTTATAGCAGCTGTCGAAGCCCTGCTCGCTCGGAAAACGGCCGGCTTGGAAATGGACGATGTTCCACGCGATCCCGTGCTTCATGCATTCATCACCGTCGAGTTGGAGCGACACCAGGCAGGATTGAACATCCCTCATCAAAAGATGGACCCCGAAAGGCTGGATCAGTTCTTCCGCAAAACCATACGGGGGAGTCCAGGTCCCACAGACGGATGACCGGGCCTTGAAGTTTCGAAATGAATCGGGTATTCTCTTGTCCGAGACCGGTGGTCTGAGTGCCGTTGTACGGAGCCAACTAAGGTTGTTTGCGTAGAGCGGCAGGATTACGACGGGTCTAAACGGAATCGGAGCTGATTTTACAGAATGCCGCTGGATAAAGAAACGAAGTCACGAGTGATCACCGAGAATGCCCTCACCGAGGGAGATACCGGTTCTACCGAGGTTCAAATTGCCGTCATGCACGCGCGGATCCTCCAGATCACCGATCATCTTCGCCGCAACAAGAAAGATTTCCACAGCCGAAGAGGCCTCATGATCCTGGTTGGCAAGCGCCGCCGGCTTGAGAATTATCTTCGCAACCGGGACGTCGTCAAGTACCGCGAACTTATCAAGAAGCTCGGCATCCGCGAAGTCAAGCCCCGATAACACGGAGGCATTGGTTGTTCGAAAGGCGTTACGCCATATCCGGCGAGGTTTGTACCTCGTCGGAACTTAGCTTGGATCGGGTTCAAATTGCGGCTTAGAGCCCTGAATCCCTATCACCATGCAAGCCTGAATGAAGCAGGTGTCTTTGTGGTCTCTGCATCCCTTTGCGTTCCTTCGCGACTTTGCGTTAAAGGAGCCTTGGAGCCAAGTCCCATTCTGAGCGATGGACCATTTTTAACGCAAAGGCGCAAAGTGCGCAAAGGTCGCAAAGAGAATGCGCCCGCACTCCCCTCGCTCACACGATTTACAAACCCCAAGCGCAATCCCTACGGGGACTTGCAACAAACAAAGGAAGGATAGTTAGACAATGAATATAGTTTCCCACGAGTTCGAAGTTGGAGGCAAAGTCCTCAGCGTCGAAACGGGACGGGTGGCCAACCAAGCCGGTGGCGCCGTCCTTCTCGGAATGGGCGAGACCGTTATCTTAGGAACGGCGACCATGTCCGAAAACCCCAGAGAAGGCATCGACTTTCTCCCTCTCACCTGCGACTACGAAGAGCGCAAGTATTCGGTCGGAAAGATTCCGGGCGGATTCATCAAGCGCGGCGGTCGGCCCTCTGAGAAGGCCACCCTCGTTTCGCGCCTAATGGATCGTCCGATCCGCCCGCTCTTCCCGAAGGGACTTCGCAATGACCTCCAAGTCATGTCGATGACCTTCGCCGTGGACCAAGAGTGCCCGCCGGACGTTCTCGCCATCTGCGCCGCTGGTGCGTCACTTACGATTTCCGATATTCCCTTCAAGGGCCCGATTGCCGGTGTCCGCGTTGGCCGAATCGACGGAGAGTTCATTCTCTTCCCGTCGATCCCCCAGATCAAGGAATCGGACCTCGACCTCGTCGTCGCCGGTCACAAGGACGCCATCTCGATGGTCGAAGCCGGTGCCAGCGAAGTTAGCGAAGAGGATATGCATCAAGCATTGAAGTTCGCTCACGAAGCGATCAAGCTGATCTGCATCGAGTTCGAAAAGTTCGGCAAGATGGTCAATAAGCCGAAGCGCGACGTGATCCTGCACACGATCGACGACAGCGTTAAGAAGGCCATCGAGAAGAAATTCAAGAAGGACATCGAGAAGGCCCTCCTCGGATCAAAGGACAAGGCCGTTCGAGAGAGCGCTTTGAATGACCTGATCAAGGACGTCGTTCGGCAGATGAAGCCGGATTACGAGACCGAGCCAGTGCTTCAGGCTCAGCTTCCCGAGGCCGCCGATGCGGTGGTCAAGGGCGTCGTTCGCGAGCTCATCATCAAGAAGAATCAGCGACCGGACGGTCGTGGCCTCGAAGACATTCGCCAGATCACCTGCAACGCGGGTCTTCTGCCGAAGGTTCACGGTTCGGGCCTCTTCACCCGCGGTCAGACCCAGGTCATGACTGTTCTCGCCATCGGAATGCCGGGCGACGCCCAGACGATGGACGGAATCGAAGAAGAAGAGCCGCGACGCTACATGCACTTCTACAACTTCCCGGCCTACTCGGTTGGTGAAGTTCGACCGATGCGCGGTCCGGGGCGACGAGAAGTCGGTCACGGTGCCCTCGCCGAGCGCGCTCTGCGAGCGGTCATCCCCTTCGATGATCCTCAGTTCCCGTACACGCTGATGCTCACCTCCGAGTGCTTGGAGTCGAACGGTTCGACCTCCATGGCTTCGGTCTGCGGCTCCACCCTCGCCCTCATGGACGCGGGTATCCCGATCAAGGCCCCCGTGGCCGGCATCGCGATGGGCCTCATGTCCGACGGTAAGGAGTTCAAGGTCCTCACCGACATCATCGGCATGGAAGACTTCTGCGGCGATATGGACTTTAAGGTCGCCGGCACCCGCGCCGGTATCACGGCTCTGCAGCTCGATACGAAACTCGACGGTATCCCCGACGAGGTCCTCGCCCGAGCGCTGAACCAGGCCAAGACGGCTCGACTCCAGATTCTCGATAAGATCGAGGAAGAGATTGAAGCGCCGCGCGAATCGTTCAACTCGAACGCTCCGCAGGTTACAGCAATCAATATCAACCCCGAAAAGATCGGCGCCGTCATCGGCCCGGGCGGAGCTACGATCAAGAAGATCCAGAGCACGACCGGCACCAACATCGACATCCAGCAGGATGGCCGCGTGTTGGTCGGTGGCAGCGATGGAGCCGCGGTTGCTCAGGCCGTCGCAATGATCAAGTCCATGACGGACGACATCGCGATCGGAACCCAGTTCCGTGCGACGGTCACCCGTCTCATGGGCAAGGGCGCCCTCGTCGAGTTCATTCCTGGCAAGGAAGGTCTTGTCCCCGTCGACCAGCTCATCCCGGGCGAAGTTCGACGTCCGGATGACATCGTCGAAGTTGGCGACCAAATCAACGTCCTCGTCCACGAAGTGGATGCCATGGGCCGCGTGAACTTCACGGCTCTGGGCATCGCTCAGGATCACCCGAACATGCCCGACAACGAGAACGCCGTTGCCCCCGCGCCCCAGCCTTCGCGCGGCGGAGATCGAGGCGGTCGCGGTGGCGGTGGCGGACGTTTCGGTGGCGGCGATCGCGGCGGACGCGGTGGTGACCGAGGCGGAGACCGCGGTGGTCGCGGTGGTGACCGTGGCGGAGATCGCGGAGGAGACCGCGGAGGCCGAGGCGGCTACGGCGATCGAGATCGCGGTGGCGACCGTCCCCGAGAGGATCGCCCACGAGAGGATTCGGCTCCCCGAGCCGAGGCTCCTCGAACCGAAGCGCCTCGCGAAGAGCGAGCCCCCGAAGTTCCAGATGCCTTCCCGAAGAAGCGCACCAGCGCCGAGGAAGACGTGAACGCCCGATTCCGACCGCGACGCTAAGAGCGGTTGGTCAGGGTAGGTCCCCTTCTCAATTGAGAAGGGGACTTTTTTGTTGCCCCTCTCCTTGATCGGATGTTCGTGCCGATGAGGGAGAAGGGTCAGGGGATAAGGGGTTCCCAAGTTTCGGGATTGCGAACCCTTGGGAAACCAAGGAAGGGCGTGGATGCATCGTGCCGCGCAAACAGCCCTAAAAACGAGGAACGGTACCGCGAACCGGGGACAGCGATTCGTGGGAAACCAGCAAGCCAAGGTGGCGCATGGATGCAACGTGCCGCGCGGAGTCATCGGCCTTTCCGTCAGACTCTGACCGATCCATGTTGCTCGCCTTCGCAATCCCCTCGCGGGACAATCCGATCGAATTTCGGCCGGATGTCGCCGCCGTCCCCAATCCTTCCGCGATCAACTCGCGCAGAATCTGGGTCACCTCGAGAGAGAGCACCGAGATTTCAGGGTTGAAAACGACGGCGTCCGCCGTCCGCCTCCCCCGTATTGACCTCGGGCCGCATAATAGAGGGGCATGTACGTGCCGCCTTTCGTGCCCCAGCAAATCGAAATCCCCGGCAACGTGGCGACTGAGCCGTACATGGTGCGCCTCGGGTTCATTCGGCGAGTCGTCGTGGCTTATTGCGTGTCTGTGGGCTTGGTCGTCGGACTCTCCTATCTGGACATCGTCTTCGGATTCGCTCAGGCCGCCATTCTCACTGTCTCCTCCCTTCTTGCCCTGAGCTTGGTGCGCGGGTTGGTAAAGGGCAAGACTTACGAGCAGCTTATAAGCGCCCTCGTCGCCCCATTCCTCTTCTTCGGTCTGTCGCAAATGATCGCGACCGGGCCTGAGCGGGGTTGGCCGCAGTGGGCGGTTGCGATCGGGCCGCTGGGAATTCTGATCTACACTTGCGCATGCGGAAGGGATCTGAGCTTCATGGGAATGTTTCTGCTCACCGGCGTTTTTAAGGCCATAACCTTGACGATCTTCACCGCCATGGGCTACTTCGAGCCTCGTATCGCCGTCGAGGTGGGCTTGATCGGCCTCGCCCTAGTCTTTTTTCTCGTCTATGACCTGGCTGCCCTGCTTACCCGGCGGCGGTTGGGGGAAGAGGTCGGCGCGGTGCTGGATCTCTATCGAGACGTTCTCAACTTCTCCACCTACACCGTTCGCGTTGTCCGCCATTGGCGGAAGCATAGGATTTGGTCTTTGAAGTAGCGAAATGGCGGGACACGATGCATTCCCGCCCTCCATGAAAGGTCAAAGTAGAAAAAATGCATGGAGCGCCGGGATGCATCGTGCCCGGCGGAGCCCCGCCCAAAAGTGGAGGACTCGACACATTCGCCACCTCCATGAAAGATTGGGGGCGTAAGTTGACCCTCATTCGTCGGATAATCAGGTAACCACTCATGAATCTCGTTCCTTATTTGCCCTATGCCGCGGCGGCCGTCGCTCTGCTCGCGTTTTTCGCTCGCGACGGCGTCAAACCGGATGGCGAAAAATCTAAGAAGGTGGAGGCGCCCGTCGGCGCGTTCATTATTCTCGCCGCCCTTGTCGGCGTGCTGATGGTCGGGCTCACGATGTCCGGCCAAATCATTCCGGATGGAATCTCCGCCGGCTACGGCATGGGAATCGGAGTCTGCGCGAGCGCCCTCGCCTATGGCATCGGGTTGATCGGAGCCCAACGAAGCGCGGGC
>JBKJIP010000471.1:0-5015 GCA_046598515.1 Fimbriimonadaceae bacterium
GAGGCCGAAGGCCGAGCGGATACCCGGGGTAGGAGTCACCCACCAACAAAGCCCGGAGATGGGGACGCAGGCGACGAGCACGCGTGCGAGGAGTTGGGTCCCCATCTCCGGGCGTCCGGCGGAGCCCGGCGTCGTGGTAACTCCAAGGCTGGGCCGCGACACGATCATTCGCGGCCCACACCTGGCTCGGCGGCTCTCTTCGGCGACACGGCCCATAATCTAATGGATGCCCGATTTTGATCGCTTGATTCAGAGGCACAAGGACGCGGTTTACCGCCAGCTTCTACGCATGTGCGGCAATGCGCCGGATGCGGACGATGTGCTCGGCGAAGCGATGGTGAACGCTTTTCGCGCCATGGAAAGCCTGCAATCTCCCGATCAGTTTCAAGCGTGGCTCGTCCAGATCGGCCGCCGCGTTTGTGGCCGCCTCAAAAAGCGGGAAGCTCTCAAACCGTACATGCTCATCGATGACCTCGATTCGATATCAGGTCTGACCACCGAGGCGGAAACCAATGTCAGCGAGAACGAACTGCGCGGATGCCTTTACGCTGCCCTCGACGGCCTGCCCACCCATTACCGCGAAGTCTATGAACTGCGGGATCTACAGGGCCGCTCGGCGGAGGAAACGGCTGAGGCATTGGGAATCACCGTTCCAAACGTGAAGTCACGGTTGCATCGCGCGCGCCATCTCGTCCGCGAATACGTCGACAAAGGACTTGAGGGCTTGGTCAGCTGCTCGCCGAGCTGAATCCTTTCCGCCGCGGGAAGCCTCTACTTTATATATGGAGATCGCCGGCTACCTCGCTTCCGCCCTTATCGGGCTAAGCCTCGGCATGATCGGCGGAGGCGGATCGATCCTGACTGTGCCGGTATTGGTCTACCTTTTCAGTCAGCCAGCGTCGTCCGCCACGACGGACTCCCTCCTCGTGGTGGGTCTCACCGCGCTCGTCGGCAGTTACGCCTATTGGAAGCAGGGATTGGTCGACATTCGCACGGCCATTGCCTTCGGAATCCCCTCCGTAATCTCTGTGATCATCACGAAGATGGCCATCACCCCCGCCATTCCCGATCCCATGTTACGATGGGGAGGCTTCGTCCTGACCAAAGACAAAGGTCTCCTCGTCCTCTTCGCGATCCTCATGGTCCTGGCCGCGACCAGCATGCTGAGGCCCAAGAAGGAGATCGAGCCCGGAACTGCGACACCCGCATCCGACCCCAACCCCAACCCTATGAAAGTTGCACTCGCCGGCGTAGGCGTGGGCTTTGTGACGGGCTTGGTCGGCGCGGGCGGCGGCTTCCTCTTGGTCCCCGCGCTGGTCGTTCTCATGCGGTTGCCGATGAAGACGGCCGTCGGCACATCCCTGCTGCTCATCGGAGTGAACGCCACAATCGGTTTCACCTCCGCTCTGGTCCGCGAGCCACACCGAGAGTGGGGCCTGATCGCTGCCATCACGGGTATCGCCATGATCGGTCTGCTGATCGGCTCCCGCCTAAGCCGTCACGTCTCCGCCGCCAAACTGAAGCTAGGATTCGGGGTGTTCGTCCTCGTCTTCGGCAGCTTCGTGATCCTGAAAGAGCTGTTGCTCGCCTAGATCACTCCGCGTCTTCGCGAGGCAAATACTCAAAGCGAGAGAACCAAGTCATGCCGACCGCGCACATCGCGACGGTGAGCACGATCATCGCCATCCACGCCGTTCCCGGCGATAACACGTTGTTGCCCATCGCACCGGCCAAGAATCCAAGGGCTCCGTTGTTTTCGAGTTGACCACCGGACGGTCGCTCCGCGATCGCGCTCAGGTAGCTCGTTATCGAGAGGTAATACATGTTGCCCGGCATGTTGGGCACCGAAGTCTCCCAAGCGAAGGCGAAGAGCAGGCAGACGATCATAGCTCGATTCATGAGCAGGCTCACGAAGACGAAAAGCGAGCAGTATGCCAGCGAGCCCATCACGATCGACTTCACGTCGCGCCACAGATATTCGCTGGACACTCCGGAAGGTCCGAAGACCATAACGGAAACCAGCATCGCGGCAATAAACGTCAGGATCGCGACCGTCGTCGCCGCCGCCAGCGTACGCATAAGCAGCATTTGCGGCCGGGGCACGGGCCGAGTAAGCAGATAGACGATCGTCTTCTGCTCCACTTCCTGGGCCAAAACCGCCATCGAGAAGATCGCGGCCACTAACGGCAGGAATCGAAAAACAAGGGTTCCGGAGAGAAGAGGATAGATATCTTCCGGCTTTTGGCCCTGGTTTACTTTCAAGAAGAGGAAGGCCATGCCCGCGAGCACGCCGCAAACGACCAGCCACACGGCGATCCGGCGGAACCGAAGAAACTCGACCAGCATGCTGCGATAAAGGTAGCCGGGGCTCATGCGTTCACCAGGTAGCGGAAGATAGATTCCAAATTGTTGTCGGGGCTTGAGAAGGAATCGATAGCGGCATCCTCGTCAAGCATCAGCTCGGAAAGGTGATCGTAAAACGAGTTGGGATCCGACACTTGCAGCTCGATGCCGCTGCGCATGTAAGTCAGCGAAAGCACATAGGGCAGGCTCGCAAGGTGCGATCCGATCTTGTGGGCTTGATCGGTTGTGATCCGCACCCGGTGCGGATACTTGTCCATCAGTTGGCGAATGACCTTGAGGTCACCGCTCGCCAGGAGCCGGCCGCGATGAAGGAGCAGAATCGAGCGCGTCATCTGCTCGACCTCGAAAAGGATGTGCGACGACACTAAGATCGTCTTGCCCTCATTGGCCAAGGCGTGCAGCAGATCGATGTATTCGCGCCGCGCCATGGGGTCGAGGCCGTTAAGCGGCTCGTCCAAAAGGATCATGTCGGGGTCGTTCAGCATGGCTTGGGCAAGCTTGATGCGCTGGCGCATGCCCTTCGAGTAGCCCGCGATTTTACGGCTCGAGCGATCCCACATGCCGACAATCGTAAGCACCTCTTGCGTCCGCTGAAGCGCTTGATCGTGGCCGAACCCGTTCAGACGAGCCAGATGATAGACAAACTTGCGACCGGTTTGATGCTCGTAGAAGTTGTCGATCTCAGGGCAGTAGCCCAGATGCTTGAAAACGTCGGGATTGGCGAACGGCTCTTGGTCGTAGACGAGGACCTCGCCCGTCGTTGGCCGTATCTGTCCGGTCACGAGCCGCATCATCGTGCTCTTTCCGGCACCGTTCATGCCGAGCAGGGCCGTGACGCCCGGTCCGATCTCGCAGGAGACATCGTTCAGGCCGATCACTTGGCCATACCAGCGCGAAGCATTGCGCAGGGTGATTCGTGGGCCGGCCGACATGGGTTGTAGTTTACGGGATGATTGCGTAACCGTGGGGCTTAGGGCATGAATCGAGATGAGCGTTGCCGCATCTTGTTGCATCCGCTCTCTAGTTTCATGGGTTATTGACTCTCTCGGCTGGCGTAGAATAGGTCAAATGATTCCTGATGCGTTGAAACACGTCTTGGACTGCGACCCTGAATATCGCAGACCATCCCGAAAAGTAGGATGACCTCACCGCCACCGACCCGCGCGGCGAAGGTCCCGGGGATGAACAGGAACGAGGGAATGAAGGCGAAGAGAAGCGCTGAGAGCACTCCGTAGAGGACATACATCGAAGAATCCGGACCAGTACGATTCACGCCATAGGAGTTTACGGCAGCCCTGAACCCGCGTTGCAACTAGAAGCCGTCGAGCTTCGCCGTAAACGAACCAGAAAGCCGCGTCTTATACTCGCCCGGCAGTTCGAGCTGAATCCAGCCGTTGACCTTGCCCCCGGCTTTCCTGTCTAATCGCACCGTCGCCGCGATGCGATCGCTCGCGTGCTGATTACCGGGCACACCCTTCGCCGGCTTGTCACAGTTCGTGAACACAGCCAGCACGCCGCGCCCGACTGAGCCTTCGCCGCCCTGCTTGTAGTGTTGGAGCCGGTAGGCCTCGGTGCCAAAGGCGAACGGTTTGCACTCGATCGTGCGCCCGAAGGGACTCGCTCCCGGATCGAGGTTGAAGCGTAAGGTCAATTCCTTATCCGGCAGGAAGTCATTCCCCACCGCGAACACCAGCATATAGCCCTGAGCCGTGTCGACGACCTTGCCGCCGACGCGCACCGCGTCCAGTCCAGAGCTCTTGGAGAGTTTCACAGTATCAGGGTTGAAGGTGACGCCCGCTAGGAGCCCCGAGGCTTGTTCTCGGCGAGCGGAGGCGAAGGGCGAACAGGTCATCACGATAACGGCAACCATCAGAATCAGGCCAACCGGAGACTTCATATTCAAATCTTCGGCAGGATCGCGACGAAACTAGGTGAATTCTAAGCCTGCTTTATCCGCAAAAGAACCGGATTTTGAAGGCCCCCTCTCCCTATTCGCCCTATCCGTCCTATCCGCCCTATTCGTCGACAGCCCGCTTCTGTGGGCTCGGTACAATAAGCAAATGAGAGTCCTCATAGCCGACGATGACCCGATCATCCGACTGGACCTCAAGCAGATGCTCCAAAACATGGGCTACGAAGTGGTGGCCGAGGCTGGGGACGGTTTACAAGCCGTTGAGCAAGCTCGAGAGACCAAACCGGATGTCTGTATCCTGGACGTAAAAATGCCCGTGATGGACGGTATCGAAGCCGTCGATCGCATCACCGATGAGAACATCGCCCCCGCGATCCTCCTGACCGCCTACAGCGATAAGGAGTTGGTCGACAGAGCGACCGCCGCCGGAGTCTTCGCCTACTTGGTGAAGCCCTTCAAGCCGAGCGACCTGCCCCCCGCCATCGAAGTCGCGCGGAGCCGGTACGAGCAAAATCTGCTGCTGAACAAAGAAGTCAGCTCCCTGCAAGAGCGCCTCGAGACCCGCAAGGTTGTCGACCGCGCCAAGGGCATCCTGATGGAAGACCTCGGCGTGAACGAATCCGAAGCCTATCGCCGAATCCAGATCCAATCCATGAACCTTCGCAAGTCCATGCGCGAAGTCGCGGATGCGATCATCATGGCAAAGTCCATCTAGCTCCCCTCCCCCCGAGTAGGGGAG
>JBKJIP010000123.1:0-3185 GCA_046598515.1 Fimbriimonadaceae bacterium
CCATCTGATTCGTTAGTTGCCGTCGAGGGGGATTCCCGTCAATTCGACGATCTTGGAGTAGCTGCCGTTCAAACCGAGCTTTCCGATCTTCTTCGGATTCACCGCCGTAATGATTGCAATTTCGTCTGGATTCGGGCGCCCCCTTTGCGAGATAGTCGACATCCCTTGAGCTGACCGATACTTTCTCGAAAGCTTCTCGTAGCCTCGGGGATCACTCCGGTTCTGCATCATCTCCTGCATCGCCTTGGAATATTCCTCCTGCGATACGGGATCGCCGGTCGCGGTCACATAGGTGATACTTGAACCATTGGCCGCTTTCGGCGATGCATAGAAGTGAACCTGCTTCCCACTCGGACCCGAGCGCTTAAACATTGAGGTCCCTGGTTGGGCATTCCCCCATACATGGCCGGATCCGGCTTGTGCGGTTCGATGGCGACAAGGGTAAAGGTCTGTCCCCCTACGACCCCGGATGCGCCAACTTTGCACTCGATGTCCGGTCTTTCGGGGGCCGTAGTTGAGACGGTAAGTCGCGCTGATGTAGATGTGGCGGTAGTCTCGGCGGATACGCCTCTTGCTTCCAGCCGAACGTAGGGCTGGTTCATATCTGTGTTCGTCATGGGTTCATTGAGTTCTAGGTGCATAAATGAACCGTTCTGCTCTTCTCCCACCTGCATGATCGAGGCATGGCCTCCGTCGGCCGAACGGGTGCGGGACTGTGTGGTCTTGAAAACGATCACGCGGTTCTTCTTGCCATAGGAAATCCGAAGCTGGCCGGTGCCGTAGCCGTTCGGGTCATCGAAGCTCTTCTTGACTTTCTGTTCGAGCTCGGGATAATCGCTTCCATCCGCCTTCCAGCAGTTGACCGAATCTTCCGTCACTTTGCAGCCGCCCTCGATCTCGATCTTGCTGCTTCCCGTGTCGTAGCTTCCGGCCACCGTTTCCTCCGGCTTAGGGAGCTCGGGGCGATTCGGTCGGCTGATGCCGGGCCGAGTGGTCGGAGGAGTGGACGGGTTCGCCGGTGAGGTCGAGGTCTTGGGATCAGGGGAACCAGAGGCGGGAGTGGCAGTGCTTGTCGTTGATGTGCCCGAATCGGTGACGGGCGTTGAAACTTCTGAGCTCGGTTGGCTCACTTCAGGCGTCTTGTTCGCCACCGGATCCGATGGCATGGGAACAACCACTTTTTTGCCGCAGGCAACCAGGGTCAAACAGGCGGTGGCGAGGAGGGCGTACTTTCCGATCACGGATTGAGTATGCCCTAGCGGGCTTCCCGAGGGGAAGCCATCCGGAGCGGCATGAGCCTTTTTGCCGGGGCGGAAGCGCCGGCGATACTTCCATAGAGATCATACGGTTCGGCCGAATCCACGGTCACCATAAGCATGTCTCCCGGCGCTCCTTCGCCCCGGGCGAAGACCAATCCGTCGATCTCGGGCGCGTCACGGTGGGATCTACCCACCAGCCAGCCTTCTTGAATGTCGTCGACCAAGATCCGCAGTTCCTTGCCAACCCACTCGCGATTGATCTCCGTGCTGATTCGCTGCTGAGTTCGCATGAGTCGGTCATACCGCTCGTTCTTCACCTTGATGGAGACTTGGTCGGGCATATCGTGGCTCGGCGTACCCGGTTCGCGGCTGAAAGTGAAGGCGCCGACTCGGTCCAAGCGGGCGGCTTGGGTGAAGTCGATTAGGTGCTCGAACTCGGCGTCGGTCTCTCCGGGGAAGCCCACGATGAAGGTCGTGCGAATCGCTACCTCCGGAATCGCTTTGCGGACTTTCTCGAACACGGCCAGATACCGATCGCCATCCCAAGGCCGCTTCATGCGGCGCAGGGTGTCTGGATGGGAGTGCTGGAGCGGAATGTCGATATACGGGACGACCTTCTGCAATGTCGCCATTGCTTCGATCACCTCATCGGTCAAGCGGTTAGGATAGAAGTAGAGAATCCGAATCCACTCGATGCCCTCCACCTCATTCAGTTCGCGAAGCAGGCGAGGAAGGGTGAAGGCTTTGTAGAGATCATAGCCGTATTGAGTCACGTCCTGAGCGATCAGATTGATCTCTCGACAGCCGGTCGCGGCGAGTTGACGCGCTTCGGCGAGAACTCGCTCAATCGGCTTGGATTGGTGCCTGCCCCGGAAACTGGGGATCGTGCAGAACGTGCATTGGTGGTCGCAGCCTTCGCTCACCTTCAGATAAGCCGACCACGGCTTACCGGTGCGGGCGCGGGTGGCGACATCCGCCCACAAATGCTGGGGCGGTGCGACGTCCAACAGCTTTTCGCGGCGCTCGAGCGTGTGCTGCACGATCTTATCGAAGCGACCCATCTGGCCGACCCCGATATAGGCATCTGCGCCGGGAACGAGGGCTTCGAGTTCCGCTCCCATCCGCTGCGCAAGGCAGCCAGCGACAATGACGCGGCCAGTGCGACCCGCCTTCTTCTCGCGGAGGGCGTCCTTGATGGCCCGGATGCTCTCTTCCTTCGCCTTTTCAAGGAAGCCGCAGGTATTGATGACGGTAACGTCCGTCTTTCTGGCCGCGCCATCGACCTCAAAGCCGGCCTTGTCGAGCACGCCGGCGATCTCTTCGCTGTCCACCTCGTTCTTGGCGCAGCCAAGGGTGACGATTTTTACTTTGGGGGACATGTCCTAATTGTGAAGCATTGGCCGAATTAAGACTCAGCCACCGCTCTTTCCTTTCGGCGTCCCTTTCTGCGCCTTCTGCGGTTCCTCCCCCATTGGCTCCTTTAACCGCCGAAAAGCACAGAATGACCTCGCAGAAGTTTGCGCAGAAGGGTTTAACTCCCAGTCGGTAGATTGGGACGCAGCCACGCCGTCCTACCGGATTTCGTCATCATAGGGTGAGATGCTCGCTTTGCTCATTACGCTCATAGCCCCCGCCGACAAGATCACCGTTTCCCCAATAATCGAAACCAAGAAGGGAAACGGCTTTTACGTCGTGCAACGCGAGCCGCTCGCCCCAAGCCCCTTCCAAAAACTGCCTCCTGGGGCCGTGCGCGCCAACGGCTGGCTGAAGACGCAGCTCCAACTTCAGCGCAAAGGCTTCTCGGGGCAGCTCGCCAAGATCAGCAAGTTCCTTGATCCAAAAGACAATGCCTGGATCGGCGAGACCGCGAATCCGCGCGCTGGCTGGGAAGAGCTTCCCTATTGGCTGAAGGGCCAAGTCTCCTTG
>JBKJIP010000167.1:0-3132 GCA_046598515.1 Fimbriimonadaceae bacterium
GCGGGCGGAAGAATCGCTGAGATTGCTTGCCTCTGCGGTCGAGCAAGCTAAGGAAGCGATCATGATAACCGATGCTCAACTCGATTTTCCTGGGCCGCACATTGTCTTTTCGAACCCCGCCTATTCGAAAATGACGGGCTATCCGGCGGAAGAAGCCCTTGGCAAAACGCCACGACTCACCCATGGTCCGGAAACAGATCAAGCGGCGCTTGAACAAGTCCGAACGGATTTACGCAGGGGACATATTTCTGTGGGAGAGGCAATCCAGTATCGAAAAGACGGATCGCCTTTCCTCATGGAGTGGCAAATTGCGCCACTTACCAACGATCAAGGCGAGGTTACGCACTTTGTCTCCCTTATGCGCGACATGACGGAGAAGAAGCGGGCTGAAGCGGCGTTGAGAGAAAGCGAGGATCGCTTCCGCGCTGTCCTCGAAAACGTCGCCTTGATCGCCTGTATCGTGGATGCTAATGGAGTCGTGACCTTTTGCAACGACTACCTGTTGAAACTGACCGGATGGGACAGGGAGAGTGTTTTGGGTTCCGACTGGCTCTCCCTATTCTTTCGAGATTCGGATAGATCCGTGGCCATGGAGATGTTTCGAGGCGTAAACGAGAGCGGTGCACCCGCCCAATATCAGACAAACATCACCACGTTAGACGGGAGGTCGATTGGAATACAGTGGAACAGCACGCTGCTCCACGACGCGACTGGAAAACCTCTGGGCATCGCCACGATCGGTGAAGATGTTTCGGAGAGGAATTTGGCCGACGCGGCCCTAAAGCAGGCCTTGGCCGATACAGAAAGACAGGTGCGGGAGCGAACTGCCGCTCTTTCCGCGGCAAATGCAGAACTGGTCCACGCGGTTAAGCAGGCGGATTCGGCAAGTCGGGCGAAAAGCGAGTTTCTATCAAGCATGAGCCATGAGTTGCGTACGCCTATGAATTCGGTGCTGGGCTATGCCCAGCTTCTCTATCTGCAAAGCACGGATCCCAAGGTTAAGGACTTCGCGCACCTCATAGTTCAGGGAGGAAAACACCTGCTGGAAATGATCAATGAGATTCTGGACCTTGCACAAATTGAAAGTGGGGTTCTATCGATTTCCCTCGAGACGGTGCACTTTTCCGCTGTTCTCGACCAAGCTCTCGGTCTCCTTCAGCCTATCGCCGATGCAGCAGGTATCCGGGTTATGATTGAGTGGGACACGTTCCAGGATCTCAAAGTCGAAGCCGATCGACAACGCCTGTTTCAAGTAGTCATCAACCTCCTCGGGAATGCGATCAAGTTCAACCGCCCCAACGGATATGTTTCGGTTCGCCGTGCCACATCCCTCTCGGGATCGGTTCGCATCGAGATCCAAGATAACGGAACCGGGATCTCAGTCGCAAACCAGGCCCTCCTTTTCCAGCCTTTCCAAAGGTTCGGTAATCCTACAGTGGAGGGGACCGGTCTGGGCCTGGCATTATCTCAGCGATTCATGGTTCTCATGCGGGGCCAACTGGGCCTGAGCGACTCTTCGCCGGCTGGCTCCACGTTCTATATCGAACTTCAGCCTGTCGAGAAGGTTAACGCGGTCTCGGGGGACGTCGAACCGAGTTACCTTTCTGAAATCTCACTGTCCGACAGGCAAGGGACGGTCTTGTACATCGAGGACAACGAGCCAAACATCGCTCTGATGCAGGCTGTGTTCGCCCGAAGTCCGAAGCTATCGCTGCTGCTCGCGAAAACCGGCACCGAGGGGATCGAACTGGCACGAGATAGGGTTCCTGACTTGATCCTGCTCGATGTCCGCCTCCCGGACATCTTCGGTAATGAGGTTCTAAGCCGCTTGAAAAGGGACCCTATTACAAGCGCAATTCCCGTGGTGATGGTGAGCGCGGATGCTACGCACAAGCAAGCCGAAAAATTTATCGCGGAGGGTGCGGATGCTTATATGACGAAGCCCATAGACATCACACATCTCCTTGAGATACTGAAGAACTCCTTGCCGCGGGCGATGTGAACCAGTATCAGCCTTATGCGGGTCTGCCGACGCACTGCTTAGGAGCGGATCCCATCCCGCCGACTGCGTAGCCATCAACCGGCTTTACCGTCGAGCGAGGACCGGGAAAAGCGCAACCGGTTTCCGTTTGAATCGCTCATGCAACGCGGCAAACGGGAAGGCGCGATGACGCAGATGTTCATGTTGATGGCCCTTCTGGGCTCGCAAGACAACGGAGTGCCCAATGTGGGCCGTGAATGATCGTGTCGCGGCGACGGCGCTGGAACATCCGAGCGTTTTGGAGTCTCGCCGCGAATGATCGAGTCGCTGGGGGCCTCGGGATACAATCGCCCCGTGATCTGGCTTGCTGCCCGATCTCGTTGTTGAAGACTCGGAGTTATGACGATGATCGCATTGATGGTTCTAACGGCAGCGTCGACGGCCAGGATTTCCTTCGAAATCGTGCCGCAATCAAGGACCACACTGGTGGTAGTCCGCCTGAAGAGCATAAGCTCGCAATCCGAGTGGCTTCAACGAGGGGAGCCCATGAATGGACTTTTTATCGAGATCCTTGAAGAGTGGTTGATACTCTTTCGGCGCGATGGGCGTGCCGTATCTCTTCCCGGGGCGGAAAGAATCGTTTACTCGGGCATAGGCAAATCTGGAGAACCAGTCCCCTTTGCCGTACCGCCCCGCCTCGACGCGCGGCATATCCTCCATTTCTCGCCGGGCATAGTCTTCGATTTGGTCTCGGGGTACGAGGCTGAGCCGGTCGCCCCAGCAGATGGGAATGAACTCGTGATGGGAGACTTTCTTGTCCGCCTTGGAGACCAGGCGCATTTTCAGCACGCCGCCCTCCACCTTCCAAGTCCCGGTCCAGTCTTCATCACCGGCGTGGTCGGGGCGCCACGACTTCTCCGCGAGTCCCTTTGGCTTGAAGATTAGAGTCGTATGCACATACTCGTCGAACATCGCGAATTTCCCCACGAAGTCCGCGGCTTTGGTGGGCAAGCCTCCTTGGCCCCAAGTCAGCAAGAGCGGGATGAGGGCGAACGAAGGCATGTCCTCATTGTAACGTCGAGATTCGGATAATCCGAGTGGGATGACCAACATTCCACGCGGACCGGTTATGATAGGGTTCAGGCCCTTGG
>JBKJIP010000187.1:0-16339 GCA_046598515.1 Fimbriimonadaceae bacterium
CACGCACCCCGAACGGGGTGCCCAGAGATTCAAATGAACACGTGTTTCCGGCTCTCTTAGCACCCCTCGGGGTGCACTTTTTGGGCGACACCACCGGAGACGTCCATGAATATTGCACCCCGAATGGGGTGCTTGAAGCCCTCGCATTACGCCAAAACCGGGCGATGTCCACGTATGCGAGCATCGGCCTCCACGTCATCTTCTCCACCAAACACCGTGAGGAGACGATTCACGAAGACTGGCGCCTTCGCTTACACGCCGACTTGGGCGGGATTGTGCGACACCAAGAGGGCGTTGCCGAGGCTGTCAGCGGTACGAACGATCATGTCCATCTTCTTATCAGCCTCAAAACGAAGCACTGCCCCGCGGACTTTGTGCGCGATCTAAAAAAGGCGTCCAGCGGATGGATAAAGGACGAGTTCAATCCGGATTTCGGTTGGCAGGAGGGATACGCGTGCATCGCCGTCTCGCCGCGGGATAAGTCCATGATCGTTCGCTACATCGAGAACCAGGTCGAGCACCATCGAAAAGTGGACTCCAAAACGGAATTGCGCCAGTTGCTAGAAGAAGCCGGAATTGAAGTCGATGAAAGGTATTTCGCGTGACGGTAGGGTGCCATGACAGCCAAGCTTCAAGCACCCCGTTCGGGGTGCGCGGGTCCGACCGCGCCAACCGGTTGTGTCGCCCTGTCGGGCTCAACCACCGGCTACTTTCATGAACCCCTATCGGAGTGCAGGCATCGCCACTCTACCGGTGGCGTCGCATATCCCTATTCTGTCAAGCCCATCCAAAATTGGTGCCGATCTAAAATATGCGGATTTTTACCCGGGAGAATGCGAGTTTCAATGCCGATATGAAAAGTACAGATGATTGCACTCGGTGTTTTGTTAAGCGCGATGGCGCCCGGAGTCCCGTCCTCGCCCGTCGGTGTTGAAAGAATCGGCGCTAGCAACTTTTTCTACACTCCGGTTCAGGGCCGCCACGGCCTCGTGAACCGGTGGGAGATCACGGAATCCGGCGCGACCGGCCTCGGTGTCCTGCGTGAACTCGACATTCGGGCCATAACTGCCATCAATGCCTCCGAATGGCAGGGAGGCGGGCCATGGAACATGATGAACGTTGCCGGCACATACCAGAGCAATATTCACTGGGCGAAGGCTCCGGGCTCCTATGCGGAGATCACGTTCAATGTCGCTCCCGGCGAAATCGTGGGCTTGGTCAACTTCAAGAGCACGAACGGCGGCATCGGTCACGTCACCATCGACGGCCGCAATGATCTGCCGAATCTTCTTCCCGCCGACGCTCAAGGCAATCGCACGGTTGACTTCTATTCCTCGTCGGGGCCGACGCCGAACCTGTACAGTAAGATTCGCAAGGTCATCCCGATCGCCAAAGATCTCCTTCCCGGTCCGCACACCATCCGCTTCGCGGTCTCGGGCCAGAAGAGCCCCGGCGCCTCCGACGTTCGCATCCTTCTCGACGCTCTCGCCATCTATCGCGAGACGGCAACCGAGGAAGATACGGTCGCTGGAGATTTCTGTGTTCTGAGCACGACCGCATTGACCGCTCCCGGAGCCTGGGAAACGGTTTTCCGGATCGACGGCATGCAGGGAAAATGGTTCGGTTCAAACCAGCATGGATCGGAGACGCCTCAGTCGATTTCCCTCAGCATCGATTCGTTCCCCGAGCAGCTCGGCCAGTACGAGTTCGTTACCGGTAGCACAGTTAGCTTCGATGTTACGTCTGTGATAGAAGATCCGCAGATCGGCGTGCTCGCCCAAAATCGACGATCCTACACTTTCACACCGGAGGGCTTGGACCTGGGGCTGAAAACCCTTTGGATTACGCCGCGCTCCCTGTCTCTGGCCTATACGGCAATGTTCCCGCTTCTCGATAATCCCGAGATCTCGGGATTCGTTACCTTCAAGTACGGAACGCGCAGCTTCGTATCCCGCTCGGTTCTTGATCTCTCGCGTAACACCGGAGACATGAGAGGGGGATACAAATCTCAGATCGCAGTCGTTCACAACGCGAATCATCCGCGCACCTTCACGATGGAAATGACGGATCTCGACGAGCGCCTCGTTCAGCCCCGATTCTGGGTCTGGGACCTCGCCGCGCCAGCCTACAACAAACTGTACTTCCAGCGTCAAGATCCGGACTACGTTCCGACCCCGGGCGAAGTTTGGCAGTCAACCGCGAAGTATCGCTGCACTTACGACACCGCCCGCTTCTCCGGTTATTAAGGGTGTTTCGAATCGGGCGGGGTACGTTGCCACCCCGCCCTACAAGGGATTCGGCTTTCCCTGTCTTGCTGTAGACCGGGGTGGTAACGTACCCTAGCTTCGCCCGAGGTGAGCAACCGGTACTCCCCCTCCGCCTCAATCGTCGATTCTTGGCGCTCGGCGCAACCAGGCGCTACAATGAAGGCGATGGATCGCATCAACGGCGAAGGGATTCGGCGCACGGAACTTAAATGGGCTTTGACCCAGGTGCGAGTCATTCGCGATGCCCGCCGCATCGATCGATGCCTCCTCTGCCGGCGAACCGACGTTAACGAGGCTGCTCTCTGCCTCGTATGCTGGTCTTCCCTCGACGATGAGGAACTGCGGCTCGCGCAAAGGTGGACTCTGGGAGTCGCGCCTTGATTCCATTTCTTCTCGCCATCGTGCTCGGTGCCTTGATCGGCTTTTACTTCACCCGCCGGCGCGAGAAACAAGGGGCCAAGATCATCACCCAGGCCGAGTATTGGGTCTACCTACCCGGACTGGATATGCCGGAGCAGGATGCGGTCATGACCCGCCTTATCACCACCAACCCCCACGGCAAAGCTGGTCAGAGTCCAATCGGTCCTAAAGAGGGTTTGCTCTTCAGCGATATCCGGCTCCATGTCGCCCTGGTGCTCAGAACCAAGAACCCCCACGTCTTCCGCCCCGACCTGTTCTCGGAAACCGAGGCCGACGCCGAGTGCCTCACCGCCCTGAGCTCCGCGCAATCCATGGTCAAGCTTCGCTACGTCAGCGAAGAACCTCTCAATGATGATCGCCACATGCGCTTTCTGCCCCACCTGGCCGACGCATATGCCCATGTCGGTAAGGCCGTCCTGATTTACGATGCGATGGCCGAGCAACTCATCAAGCCGGGTGAGCTGTTCGACATGCTCAGCGAAAACCCCACCATCAGCGATCCAGGCTTGCATTTCAGAGTCGTCTGGAAGCGAGATGGAGAAGGTGCCTATGCCAGCACCAAGGGCCTCATCAAGAAGGGTCTCCCCGAATTGACGTCCGCTATGGCCCGGCCTGACAACCAACTCCTGATCACAGAAGTGATTCAGGCGGTAGGCGAAAAAGTCTGGCGCGAGGGTTTCGCCGAAGAGATGCGCGTGACCTGCTTCGGAGACGAGTTCATCGCCCTCGCCCAACCCGGAAAAGGAACCCCCCGCACGCTGCACATCCAGCGAGTTAGAACGGCGGGCTAGCGCAAAAGCCCCTTCTCCTTGCCGCGATGCTTGTGCGCGGGAGGGAGAAGGGGTTGGGGATGAGGGTTAAAGGTCCGGCCAGCTAACGAATGAGTCGTCAGTGCAGCTCTATCGTGTACGAGGTCTGGTGGGCACGCCACACGAGGGCGTGTGGCGCGAACGGCCCGCTCACTGTTCCCGCCCATTCCGCCCACAGAAGGTGGTGCCGACCGGCTTTGGATGAGTCCTGATTCGGCTAGTCGTTGGCAGAACGGGTCGGCCTCGCCACCCGTGGGCGGGTGGCGAAAAAGTTGCTATCCCCTCCGCGCCAGCCCGTCCCTAGCAAGTTCCCGATCATCCATCGGGAACTTGGTCTTCCCAATGATCTGATAGTTCTCGTGACCCTTGCCGGCGATGATCACGGCGTCGCCCGGCTTCGCCAGGGCGATTGCGCGGGCGACCGCCTCACCGCGGTCCAGAACCGCCTCGTGAGGCACCTCGTCCGGGATTCCCGCGACAACCTCGGCCAGGATCGCGGACGGATCCTCCGTCCGCGGATTGTCGCTCGTGGCGACCACAAAGTCGCTGCCTCGGGCCGCGGCCGCGGCCATGAGGGGGCGCTTCGCTCGGTCACGGTCGCCGCCGCAGCCGAACACCGTGATAATGCGACCAGAAACCAGCGGCCTCGCCGTGGCTAGCAGTTTGTCCAGCGCATCGGGGGTATGGGCGTAATCTACGATGATCCCAATGCCCGCCTCGTTCGGAACCGGCTCAAAGCGACCGGGTACCGGACGCACTTTCAGGAAAGCGGATGAAACCTCGCGCTTGGAATAGCCCATCTCCCGGACAATCGTATACGCGGCGAGGGCATTCTCGACGTTGTACGCCCCGCCTAAAGGAATCTTCGCCGCCGCCCATTCGGCACCCTCTCGGAATCTCATCTTGATCTGCGTCAAGCCGACCTCGTCCGGGAATCCCTGCACGCCACCTCGCACGGGTTGACCAACCGCGAATGGCTTTGACGGGACGCCATGGCTCCATTGGGCTCCGATGGGATCGCCGATGTTGATGACCCGGCTATTGGACTGAAAGTCGGTGAATAGGCGCCACTTCGCCGCCTCGTATTCTTCCATCGAGCCGTGGAAATCCAGATGATCTTGAGTGAAATTTGTGAAAGCCACCACTTCGAAAGAGAGCCCGTCCGCCCGGTGCTGAGCCAGGGCATGGGAACTCACTTCCATGGCGAGCGCTTTGCAGGACTCGGCGGCCTCATCGAGCATTCGGTAGAGGTCGATAGGGAAGGGCGTCGTATTCGCAAGCTCTCGCGATTCGAGGGGTGTCTGGAAGCCGAGCGTCCCAAGATAGCCGCACGGTTCGCCAAGAGCGACAAGGAGGTCGCGTACAAGCCACGCCGTCGTCGTCTTGCCATTCGTGCCCGTAATCCCGACCAGCCTCATTCGCTTGCTCGGATCATCGTACGCCGCGCGGGCAAATCTCCAGATGGAGTCATCCCAATCTTCCTTCGGAATCAACGCAGCCGGGAGTCCAAGCCGGCGCGCCTCATCAAAGCCCTCGGGTGAATGAACAACCGCCGCCACGGCTCCTGCGTCCTTGACGGCGGCCAGGAAATCATGAGTGTCCCGCGATAGGGAAGGGACGCAGACGAAAAGAGTGCCGCCGATCACTTCTCGGGAATCGGCGGCAATATGGAGGATGGTTTCTTCGCCTTCTAGGCGTTCCGGCCGGAAGCCGGCTTGCTGGAAGATTTCTTGGAGGTGCTTGGGTTTCGTGGCGATACTCCCTTGGTAGATTTCGTCTGTAGGAGTTTACGGAGTCTCGCGTTTTCCTGCTCAAGCTCGCGGAGCCGATCGGAAGCGGTGCGGCTCTTAACCACGGTTCGCTCCGCCGTTTTGGGCGCCTCCGTCTTGCGTGTCGTGACCTTTCTCACTTCCGCTTTCGGAGTTTCGCGAACTGCGATGAGCGGTCGCTTGGTCGTCCCCGGCTTCTTGGCGGCGGCGACGCGCGTGCTCGTGGCGGGCTTCTTGGACTCGGTTTTGACCGGACTCTTCGTTTCCGTCTTACTTGAAGCTACGCGAGAGCTCGTTGGAGCCTTATCCGTCTTCGTGGAAGCAACCCGGGATTTCGTCTCGGGCTTGATCGGTGCGTTCGTCGTTGCCGGCTTCTTAGCGGTTGAGCGGGCCCTCGACTCGCCGGAAGCTTCGGAGTCCCGTCGAACGGCAACCTTGGTTGCTTTTCGCTCCACGGGTTCCCGGGCGGCTTCTTTGCTAGTGGTCGTTCGCTTCACCGAGCGAGGTTTGGTTTCTTCTTCGGGCTCAGCCTTTGCCGTTCGTGTACGTGTCGTAGCCTTCGTTTCAGTCTTGGGCTTTGCGGTGGTCTTGGGCTCTTCAGATTTGACCCGAACGGACGTCTTCGGAGCTTCAATCTCCCTTCGAAGCTTGAGCCGATTCTCTTGGGCGGGCGCACCGAGCATGGCGACGATCTCGCCGGGGCCAGGAACCACGATGTCTTGCCGCGGTCGCGGAGCGACGGGCCGATCATTGCGGCCGATCACACGTGCCTCGGTGCGGTCGACCAGCGGTCGGGAAGTCACTTGCAGGCTCGGGCTAGGGCGGGCCCCGGTCTTCACCGGGTTGTCCTGCTTGGCTTCGGTCGGCACTTCCTCATCGATTTGAATCGTGTTGGATTTCGCCTTGGCGGGGATGATCCCGGCCTTGCGGGCTCTGCGCTCGAAATCGTTCGCGACGACTCCCTTCGGAATGCCGAGTCGACCGATTGCGGACTTCGCGACTTCGAGGAACACCGGACCCGCCACTTCGCCGCCGTAGTATTTGCCGCCCTGAGGGTCGTCGACCATGACCAGGATAACCGCGCGTGGATTTGATGCCGGGACAAAACCGACGAAGTTGGCGACATAGCCGCCGCCCTTCATAGACTTCGTGTTTCGATTCGTCTTTTGCGCCGTGCCCGTCTTGCCGCCAAGGTCGTATCCGGGGATCTTCAGGCTCTTACCGGTGCCATGTTCGGACGTCATAACCGAGCGCATGTAGTTGAGAACGGTTTCGCACGTTGTGGGCTTTAGGATTTGTTTGCCCTTGGCCACGGGCTGAATGTCGTCGCCAATCCGCTCGATCAAGCGCGGTTTGACGGCCGTGCCGCCATTCGCGATTGCACAGAATGCGGAGGCGAGGGCGACGGGGGTTACATTGATCGCTTGTCCAAAACCGACGTTGGCCAAGTGCAGGCGCGGGGCGGGGGCGTCTAGATCGTATTGTGGTCGAGCCTCTCCGGGCAGTCCGAGCGGCCGTCGCTCGAGGAGGCCGAGGTCCTGAATGAACTCATTAAAGCGCTCGTTTCCGATCCGCAGAGCCCATTGGGCAGCGGCAACGTTGCAGGATCGGGCGATGGCCTGCTCGGGATCGACGGCGCCATGCGCGCGAGTTCCGCCGTGTTGGGCGCAGTGAAGGACTCGCTTACCGATCGTAATGCTGCCGGGGCAGTTCACGATGTCCTGGGGGCCCAGGACGCCCTCATCCAGAGCTTTCGCCACGGTCGCGATTTTGAAGGTCGATCCGGGTTCGAGAGAAGCTTGAAATGCCGTGGCAAAACCGTCTGGCAGCTCACCGGGCTTGGTCTCTCGGAAGGGCTTCGTTGGATCAAAGCTGGGGTAGCTGGCGCAGGCGAGAAGGTTCCCGTTCGTGGGATCCATCATGATGACTGCGCCCTGCCTAGCTTTGCGGGCGATGACGGCTGCCTTGATGGACTCGTACGCGATTCGCTGGAGCTCGCTATCGATGGTGAGCGTAATCGGCTTGCCATCGGTCTTGCGGCGCGTGCTTCGATCGACGCGCATGGGCAAGTATTGGCCCTCTTTATCGACCATGCCGACGATGCGGCCGTTCGCGCCTTTCAGGTCCTCATCCATCGTCTGCTCGATTCCGAGCTTCGGACCCGTTGCGCGGGAGATACCGACGAGGCTGGACGCGGCTTCGCCCAGGCCGTAAGCCCGGTTCGAAGACACCTTCATGCCGAGGCCGTCGGCGCGCCACTTGCGCTTCAAATTCTGAATTGCGGTTGCTTGGGTGGAAGTGAAGGTCCGATCCCATTCGACGACTTTTGCGCCGGCGGATGCCTGGTCGCTGAGTTCAGCGGCGGAGATACCGGTTACGGCACCCAAGTCCATAAAGAACCCGGAAGAATGGGGCACCTTGCGGAAGTCGACGACGAGGATACGGCGATCGTCGGCCTGGGACAGAGCTTTGCCATCCATGCTATAGATCGCTCCGCGGCGAGCGATCTCGTCGGTCTCGACGATAAAGCGCTTGCTTTCCCGCGCGCGATCCAAGATGGGCCCCCGCTGCATCAGGTGGACCCGGGCCTGGCTTAAAACGGCAAAGACCAGCAGCCCGCCGGTCATAAGCCTAATGATATAGAGGCGACTGCGATCAGTCTCTTTGCGCGACAATGGTGGTCTCCTTCTCGTCTAATGCGGGAATGAAGTCGTGCGGCTGATAGCCGTTTGCGCTCGCCCACAGGTCCACGGACGACGGGCTCTTCAACTCGTGAACGCGGCGCTCCAAGCCGGCAACGGCGCGAGACGCGTTGTTGAGTCGAGATCGGGCCTCTGTCGAATCGCGGCGAGCCTGATCGATCATGATGTGACCCGTGATAGTGGCACCCAGGTAGGCGACGACCGACACGGACAGAAACAGCAGGGTGCGATTCAGAATCTTTGCGCCGGTTTTGGCGCGCGCCTTGGCGCGGCGCTTCGAGCGCACTCCGGCTTCAACTTCACCGATCGACTTACGATTAACTGCTACTGTGCTCATCTTCCGTGATACCTCTGGTTACAAGGCGACTATCCGTGTCGCCGATTCGTCGGATCGCCCTTAACTTTGCACTTCGAGCGCGAGGATTCATCCTGATCTCGCTCTCACTTGCCGTAAGGGGTTTCCGATAAAGCTCTTTATAATCTTGAGACTCTGCCAAGTCCCGAAAAGTGTTCTTAACGATGCGATCTTCGCCGCTATGGTAACTGAGAACCGCGATGGTTCCGTTATCGGTTAGAATGGAGGCGATTTCTTGAATAGCTTCCGCTAATCCGTCGAGTTCACCATTGACGTAAATGCGTACGGCTTGAAACGTGCGCGTGGCCGGATGAATCCGCTTATCGCGCGCTCCGGCCGGGATTGCGGCCAACACGCAATCCACCAAGTCTTGTGTCGTTCGCAGCGGCTGTACTTTGCGCCGCTCGACGACCCGTCGGGCGATCATTCGGGCCCAGCGCTCGTCGCCGAGATCCCAAAGCATCTGTTCGATCTCACCAAGAGACATACGGTTGAGCAGGGAAGCGGCGGATTCTCCGCGGCTTCTGTCCATGCGCATATCCAAAGGACCGTTCTCGCGGAAGCTCATGCCCCGCTCCGGATCGTCCACCTGCGCTGAGTTGAGGCCGAGATCCAACAGGCAACCATCGGCCTTCAAACCCAGCTTGAGGAGGAGCGGAAGGCAAGACCTAAAATCGTTATGCTCGAAAACAAGGCGGACATCCATGTCCTTGGCAGCGGCTTCCAGCCGCTGTTCCGCTCGCAAAAGCATGCTCTCGTCCCAGTCCATTCCCACGAGGACGCCGCCGGGGGAGACTTTTCCCAAAAAGACCTCGGAATGGCCGCCCAAGCCAAGAGTTCCATCCACCACCACGCTGCCCGACTTCAAATTCAGGGCTTCGAGGATTTCCTCGACCATAACCGGATCGTGCTTGGTGGTTCGTTCCATAGCCAATGGGCCGGCAATCAGGCTGCGAAACCGAATGACTCTCCGAAGAACGGAGGCTTCAGCGGCTATCCCTGCCATTTGCCCTCCATCTTCGCCTTGGCAGTTTCGATCGCCTTCGTGCGTTTCTGTTCAACTGACTCGGGATCGTCCAGCCACTTATCATAAGTGTCCTGATCCCAGATTTCAACGTGGTCGCCGCACCCCATGATATAGACATCCTTATCGAGGCCGGCCGCCTTCCTTAGTCGGTGTGGAAGCACCACACGCCCTTGCCCATCGAAGTTCTGACCTATTTCGCCATTGGCGAAGAAGAGCCGCTGGAAGTCGGCTCGGCCGGAAACCGATGTAGAATCCTTAAAGGCGTCGAGCATGATTGCTTCAAACACTTCTTTCGGATATGCCTCAAGACAGGGGGCTCCCCCCAGTCTTACAACAAACTCGACTCCAAGGCCGTCTCGCTTCTTCTTTGCGAAGAGGAGCCTTCCCTTATCGTCGATTGTTGCTGCCTCCGTCCCCATAAAGGGGGCGAATCCCTCTGGCAATCCTACGAACAATGTTTTCTCCGAGATGAAGGGAGATTCCGCATCCATGCTTCCTCACCCTCCCGTAACCAGGGTTTTCCCCGCCCTGATCTGGGAATCTTCACCATTCCTTGGGAAAGATCCTCCAGGTGATTGGGATTATATTGGGCATTCTAGGGAAAACGTTGGGTTTTGTGGGAATGAACTGGGCTTTTTCTCCAAATGACATGCGATGTGCAGTCACATGTAGACGGACCGGTACATATACTGGCCCTCCTCGGGCCCTCCACCACCCCACACGTTCACGGCACACGCCCTCGTGTGCCGTGCCGACCAGTCCGCTCCTTGGGCCATTCGGAGGCTGTCTGAGCCTGAGAAATTTGAGGATTCGGGGCGAACAGGGAACCTACGGCGGCTCGTAATGCGAGGCGCGGGACGGGCATCCGCGCCCCACACTGGGTGGACCGGTGAAAATGGCTATCGACCCTGCAGCACAATGCTGATCTGGCCCGAACGTTCGAGCGTGGCCACCTTCACGTGGCTCAGGTCATCCGTGCAGCCGTTGGTCCGCATATCGCAAAGCAAATCTTCCTCGGTTAACCCGTGGCGACGCAGAGCTTCGAGGTCGACCTGTCCATCTCGCACCACCACATCCGGTTTGCCCTTGGCGAAACTCGCAAACCGTCGACTGCTAAAGCTGAATCGGGCGAACATCCGTTGGAGGACGACGAGCAACAGTCCCGCCGTCAGAGAGGAAACGAGCGTTCCACCTCCGTTAATCCCCCGGCTGAGTGTCGACCCGAAGACGACCATCATCACCATGTCCATCGCCGATGTCTGGGCGAGGAAGCGCCGCTGTGCGCCCCGCACGTAGAGGATCGCGACAACGAACACGATGAGAGCCCGAAGCGCGACATAGTCGGGGCCAAGCTTATGGCCCTCTTCTAGGAAGAGGTTGTGAAGAAAATCGCTTGAAAAAGGCACACACAATACTCCGCCCAGACCGGAGTTTTGGTTACGGCTGAGTTCAAATTGAGATATTGACGGAGAATTTCAAGAAGGGCCGGTTTGCCCGTACCGGTTGGTGTGCGTAAGGTCGTAAATCCATCTATGGCTTTGTCTCCTTTCCCCGCCGAACTCGCCATTGCGACGCCCCGTCCCACGACCCTCAGTGCCGGCCGCTCGCCGGGTGAGATGGACGCGACCGCCCTCCGATATGCCGCCCAAGGCCTCTGTCCCAAGGGTCACGGGCCGATGGACCAAACCTCGCCCAGCCGCATGGCGTGTTCGCAATGCGGCTACGCCTTCGAAGCCCGACGCCCGGACTTTGCCCTCTCGTAACCCGCTATAGTCAACTCTAAAAGCCGTCCGCGAAAGCGGACGGCTTTTTCATTTCAGACCGTTTCCGGCGCACTTCCTGCGTCGTTGGAATTCTTATGGGATTCTCGGAAGGACAGTTTGCGAATGCTGGCTTTAACTCACGATCATGCTTGAGCCTGAGCGACTCGAAGACGTGGGATTTGGCACGCGAAAAGAGAACAAAACCACGGACGCCAACAGTGGATCGCCCCGTTGCCGACGAGCAAAATCAGACTCTCCAAAAAGAACAGGCGGCTCATCACAATGAGCCGCCCGCAAACTTTGAAGCGCCGACAGGTGCTTAAAGGCCGCCCTTAGGAGGAGACCAACTGCCGGTGTCGACGACGTTCTCGACGCTCACCGCGGTGATGTACTCCTTATCGCCGACCTTGAGGGTCACGCGATAGTCGGCAGTCTTATTCAATCCGCTCGCACCGCGCCCGCCGCGGGCGCTCCAGTAGACCGAGTTCAGCCCTGCCTTCTTCGAGCCCGTTAGCTGACGAATCTGGCGGCCCTCGATGTCGCTGATCGTGATCACGGGGTCTGCGGTCGAGTCCTCCTTTAAGTAGTAGAAGATCGTCGTTCCCGGCTGGGTGTTCGGCGAGACGTAGATCCCGTCGCCGTCCCACTGTTTGCCGCTATCGCGGCCCCAGATGTAGACGGGCGCCGGCTTCGTCAGCACGACATCTTTAGCTCGATTCTCCGGCGTCATATCCTCTAGGCCGAGGTAAGGGACGATCCAGATCGAGCGACCGTGGGTCCCGATAATCAGGTCCCCATCGCGAGGATGGAGGACGAGGTCGTCGACGCGAACGGTCGGGAACGTGCCCGCAGTGAACCGCTCCCAAGTTTTGCCGCGATCGACTGAAGTCCAGAGCGAAAACTCGGTGCCCACGAACAAGAGATCCGGATTGCGCATGCCTTCGCGAATCACGTAGGTCGACTCGGCCGGAATGTTGTTCGTAATCTTCGTCCACGTCTTGCCCAGATCGTCAGTCATGTAGACATAGGCGTTGTAATCGTTGTTGCGATGACCATCGAAGGTTACATAGCAGCGATTTGCTTCGAAGCGAGATGGCATAACGCGGCTCACCCAGGTGTTCCTGGGAACATCAGGGATGTTGGGCGTGACCTCGGTCCAGGATTGGCCGTCGTTCTCCGTCACCCAAACCATGCCATCGTCGGTGCCGACCCAGACCAGGCCCTGTTTGCGCTCGGACTCGTTCACCGTGACGATCGTGCAATGCAGCTCGGCGCCCGTGTTTTCGGGAGAGACGCTGTTCTTGCCAGGCGCCTGCTTGCGCGCGTTATTGGTGGTCAGATCCGGACTGATCGCGCGCCACGAGTCGCCTCGGTTGACGCTCTTGAACAGGCGATTGCCACCCAGGTACATGGTCTGCGAGTTGAAAGGCGAAAGAATGAACGGGGTGCTCCAGTTGAAGCGAAGCCGCTCCGTCCGCTCGATCCCGATCGTATTCGTGGCGTTCGGCCGAATGCCGCGGCCGGCACCGGTCTTCAGATCCTGGCGAACGATGCCGCCGCCTTGGCTCTCTCCGTAGGCGGTCGTCCAGTCATTGGGATCGGTCTGCACGTGGAATCCATCGCCTCCGGCATAGGTGTAGCTGTGGAAGAACGTGACGCCGCCCTGGTCGGTCTGCGTCGGTGTCGCCCAGGTGCCGTTATCTTGCAACCCGCCGTAAACCCAGTAGGGTTTCCGCATGTCAAAGGCGACACCGTAGAACTGTCCGATGGGCATCGTATTGACATGCTTCCAACTGGCGCCACGGTCGACGGAAACCGCCACGCCGCCGTCTTCGCCGATCACGAGGTGCTTGTTGTCGTTCGGGTTGATCCAGTAGGCGTGGTGGTCGACGTGGACGGACTCGCTGAAGTTTCGAGTTGTCTTACCTTGATCGTCGGAGACCAAGGTTGAAACGCCCGGAATATAGATGCGGTTAACGTCCTGCGGATCCCATTTCGGGATGCTGAAGTAGAACGGTCGGGGGTTCTGGGGGCTCTGCTTGGTCCAGCTCTCGCCGCCATCCTTACTGATGTAGAGGCCGCCGTCTCGCTTGTCGGTCTTGAAGTCGCGATTCTCGATCGTAGCGACCACCATCTTGGGGTCTTTGCGGAAGTAATCCATGCCGATTCGGCCGAACGTTCCCGCGGGCAATCCCTTCGTGATCGTCTTCCAGGTTTTGCCGCCATCCTTGGACTTGTGCATCCCGCTGCCGGGGCCGCCGCTGGACCAATCGTAGGCCGTGCGAATCTTGTCCCACGACGAGATCATGATCTCGTTCGGGTTCCGGGGGTTCATGATGAGCTCGCTGACGCCAGTCTTCTCATCCCGATACCAAACCTTGTTCCAGGTCTTGCCGCCGTCGGTCGTCTTGTAGAGACCACGATCCTTGTTGTATCCCCAGAGATCGCCAAGGCCCGCCGCATAGACGACATCGTCATTGCGCGGATCGATGATCAAGCGGTGGAAGTGTCGGCATTCTTTCAGCCCGAGGTGCGTCCAGGTTTTTCCACCGTCGATCGACTTGTAAATGCCGTCGCCCCAGCTCGATGAGTTTCGGCTGACGCCTTCTCCGGTCGCGACATAGACGACGTCCGGATTCTTCTGGGAGACGGCGATCGCGCCGATGGAGCACGAAGTCTGCTTTTGGAAGAGGGGGACGGTCGAGAGTCCACCGTTTTCGGTCTTCCAGACGCCGCCGGCGGCGGTGCCGATGTAGAATATCCGCGGCTCCTTCTCGTAGACGGCAAGCGCGTTGATGCGCCCGCCCATGGTGGTCGGCCCCACGTTACGCGGGTTCAGGTTGGAAATCAGAGCGCTAACCGGAGGCAAAGCAACCGGCTTCTTTTCCTCCGGCTTCGTTTCCTGGGCAAGCACAAGGGGCAACGCCCCTATCGTTAGGAGAGTCAACAAAACGCGATTCATAAGAAAAATCCCGCTATACGCTACCCGTATGGAATCACCAAGGGTTTCCTTTGGCCTAAAGAATAGCGGGCGGGTGTGCAATAGCCGCAAAACTCTCGCACCAGCCAACAGGCAAATGTGGGCCGCGAATGATCGTGTCGCGGCGGAGGCCACAGACTCTCCCTCATTTGGGCCGAACGAGGATCTTAGAGGTAGCAATATGAAGCCCGGTCGATATTCGCCGCGACACAATCATTCACGGCCCCAATAGCGAGTAAGACCCAGATTCAGGGGAGCACCCGCAAAGTAAACTGTGGGCAATGGATCGCGGATATTTTAACTACCCAATTCCGGTCAATGAGCCCGTTCTGAACTACGCGCCCGGAAGCAAAGAGAAGGAGATACTTAAGAAAACCCTCGCCGAACTGAAGGGCCAAGACATGGACATTCCCATGTTCATCGGCGGGGAAGAGGTTCGCACCGCGAACTCCAAACCGATCCACCCGCCCCATGAGCGAGCCCACACCTTGGGTCACTTCCACGCCGGCGATGCGAGCCATGTCGCCCAAGCCATCGACGCTGCGCTCGCCGCTCACGAATCGTGGTCGAACATGCCCTGGGAAGACCGTGCCGCGATCTTCCTCAAAGCCGCTGATCTGATCGCCACCAAGTACCGCCCGTACATGAACGGGACCACGATGCTGGGGCAGAGCAAGAACGCCTACCAGGCCGAGATCGACAGCGCCTGCGAGATCATCGACTTCCTGCGGTTCAACGTTCATTTCCTCAGCGAGATCTATCGCCAGCAGTCCACCAGTGGCCCCGGCGTACACAACCGCCTCGAATACCGCGCACTGGAAGGGTTCGTGCTCGCCATCACCCCATTCAACTTCACCGCCATTGGCGGCAACTTGCCGACTGCCCCCGCGATGTGCGGCAACACGGTAGTTTGGAAGCCGGCCAACACGCAGATTTACAGCGCGCAGATGTTCATGCGCATCCTGATGGAAGCCGGCCTGCCGGCCGGGGTCATCAACCTGATTTATGTCGATGGACCGACGATTGGCGAAGTCTGCTTCGCGCACCGCGACTTCGCGGGCGTGCATTTCACGGGTTCGACCGGGGTCTTCAATCGAATGTGGAAGACGATTGGTGAGAACGTCGGGGGCTACAAATCCTATCCGCGAATCGTTGGCGAGACGGGCGGCAAAGACTTCGTCATCGCGCACGCCAGCGCCGATCCGGATGCGGTCGTTACGGCTCTCCTTCGTGGCTCCTTCGAGTTCCAGGGCCAGAAGTGCTCGGCCGCCTCTCGCTGCTATATCCCCTCGAACATGGCGGAAGAGGTTCGTCAGAAGCTGGTCGAAGGCGTGAAAAGCTTCAAGATGGGCTCGGTGGAGGACTTCACCAACTTCGTAAACGCGGTTATCGACGAGAAATCCTTCGACAGCATTGCCGGCTATATTGAGAAGGCTAAGGGAACGGCGGACGCGGAGATAATCGTGGGCGGTGGCTACGACAAGTCGGTTGGCTTTTTCATAGAGGCGACGGTCATCGAGGCCAAGGACCCCAAGTTCGTCACGATGTGCGAAGAGATTTTCGGTCCGGTTTTGACAATGTACGTTTATCCGGCCGATCAGTTCGAGCAGACGCTCGAACTCTTGGACGATACATCGCCCTATGCTTTGACCGGAGCGGTTTTGTCCAGAGACCGTGCCGCCGTTGAGTTGGCCACCCGCAAACTGCGCAACTCGGCGGGGAACTTCTACATCAACGACAAGCCGACCGGCGCGGTCGTCGGTCAGCAGCCCTTCGGCGGCGCGCGCGCCAGTGGCACGAACGACAAGGCGGGCAGTGCGTTGAACCTCTATCGTTGGCTCAGCGCGCGAACAATCAAGGAGACGTTCGTGTCTCCGACGGACTATCGGTATCCGTTCCTGCAGGAGAGTTAAGAGGAGCGCGGGGCTTCCGCCCCGCATCCCGGACCCCGAGGCTTCCGCCTCGGGAAGTTCGTAGTTACATGCTGGTCGGCGTGCCCGCCGCCTCGGAGGCCGAGTCGCAACTCCTCCGGCTATCGCCCCCGTCGCCTGCGGCTCGCCCTGCCGGCTTTGTTGGTCGGCCCCTTTCCGGTGGTCTTCGACCACCGGCTACTTTCCGCGACCCCTACTCGGGGTCGAGTGGCGTCGTTGCTTCGCTCGACAAATTGGAGCGCGGGGCTTCCGCCCCGCATCCCGGTCTGTAACTACCAACTTCCGGAGGCGGAAGCCTCGGGGACCGGGATGCGGG
>JBKJIP010000193.1:0-2566 GCA_046598515.1 Fimbriimonadaceae bacterium
CCTTCGCCGGCGAGGAACTCTCGAGCCTTGGCCGCTCGTTCCGGGCAAAGCTCCAAGGATGTGACCTTGTGACCGGCCCGCGCGAACGCCGCCGTTGTCTCTCCGTCTCCCGCAGCCAGTTCAAGAACTCGTAATCCAGGCTTTCTCATCCGATACCGCACTCTTTGCAGGCGCCTCGGGCTGATTGGACCATGATATCGGGCGAAAACCTCACGTTGCCTCCTGCAGTAGCTCGCGTACCACGGAGTTTTAAGTTCTTTAGGAGCCGTCCACTCATAGAAGCTTGCGGGCGGATCGTTGCCGTCGAACTGATAGAGCGTGATGCGGATTTCAAGGGAAAGTGCCGCTGCCCTTTTGACCACCGATAGCGGCAGATCCTCCCTAATCGAGAAGGGTAGACCGACGCCGGAATTGAAACCCAGGTCCAGCACCCGCACAGTGCAGCGGTCGTACAAAGCTCGCGCTTCTCGGCTCAACTTCTCGATTGCTTTAATGTGACTTAGCATCGATGCGGACGCTGGCCCACAAACCGGAGGTCCGAAGCCTGCGTACCAGTCTTCATAGAAGTGCTGACTGCCAAAAAGTCCGAGCGAGGTCAACTCGTTGACGAGCACGCTCATATCCTCGTCCGACCTTAAATCCAAGTCAGCGCATATGAAGAAAGATCCTTTGGACATTGCCGTCGGGAATCGTACTACGCCGACCTAGCCGTAAGTCGGCCGCTGCGGCCAACCGGGCGGAGAATCTTCGAAATCTTCCTGTCGACCGTAGGGCGTCGCGTCGAGCAAACGATATGCGTCGGTCAACGCCTCCGTTCCGCGCGCATATGCCGAATAGGTGTGGTACACGCTATCCCCCACCCGAAAGAAGACACTCAGTCCGTGATCCTCGCCCTCGATCTTGTCCGTCTCACGGCGCTTCTTGAGTTCCTCGACGTCGACATAGTTGTATTCGACGGGCGCTACGTTTTCATCGTGGGTCACATGAAAATCATAGTTGAAGTCACTCCCGAAGGAGGAATACCAAGGGAGGGCCCAGCCATGTTTGGCCCGATAGGCTTCAAGCTTCGCCAGAGGAGCCCGGGAGATGAGGACGAAGTTGGTGTCTCGATCATGGAGCATTGAGATATTGCCGATTGCATCCGCGAATCCCGTGCAGCCCTCACAGCCCTTGTCCCAGGCGGGATCGAACATGAAGTGGTAGACGATCAGTTGCTGTCGGCTGTCGAATAGGTCTTTGAGGGCTCGTTTCCCTTCGGGTCCCTCAAAGATGTATTCCTTGTCGATCTCGACCATGGGCAGCCGACGCCGCTCGGCATTGACGCGGTCGTAGTGCTTCGTCAGCTCCTTCTCGTGGAGAAGCAACTCCTTTCGGGCGCGAAGCCACTCTTCGCGCGAGGCTACAGGAGGATGGGCGATTGTCTCAGTTTGCATTTTGGACACTCCTTCAAAATCAGCGCTTCTTGCGAATGATCGCGTCGAGGCTGTAAGGTCCGCCACCATAGGCGGCCATGAACAGGAAGAGGAAACAGTAGAGCGCGGCTAACTCGCCCTTGTTTTGGATGGGCAGCAAGCCCTGCGGCTGGTGGAATTGGAAGTACGCGACGGCCATAGTTCCTGACATCAGGAAAGCCGTGACCCGGGTGGCCAGCCCCAACAAGATCAATAGGCCCCCGAAGAATTCCAGGATTCCGCCGATACCGGTTTGAGACATGAGCACAAGCTCTTTGCCACCGGGCATTCCGCCAAACCAGCCGAAGAGCTTCTGGCCACCATGGTGCATAAACATGAACCCAGACGCAACCCGAAGGAGCATATAGGCGATGTCGATCATCTTTTGATTGTTCAACTGTTACTCCTGACCGGCGTGTACCAGCCAAATCACCCCGAACTTATCCGTGAGGTGACCGAAGATTCCGCCCCAAAAAGCATCGCCCATGGGATGGTCGACATTGCCGCCCGCGGCGAGTTTGTCGAAGTAGTCGTGCGCCTCGGCGTAGCTGGAAGCGTAGAGCATGAGAGACATGGAATTGCCCTGGGTAATTCCTTCGGGTCCCGACATATCGGAAGCCATGAGGGTCAGGTCTCCCTTCGTCAGTTGGGAATGCATGACATTACTGTGCGATTCGGCCGGCATGTGCTCGGCCATCGGCCCTTCGCCAATCATTTGGATGGCCAGTTCGCCGCCGATGCAGTCGCGATAGAAGGTCATCGCTTCACGGCAGCTGCCGCTGAAATTGATGTACGGGATGATGCTTGGTTTCATGGGAGCTTTCCTTTATTGAACGTCAGAGGTGCCAGTCCTGGTCACCGTAAATGGTCTGCATATAGCCAATCTGGGCGGCATGCCAGCGGGTGTGGTCTGCGCCTGCGCCGAGTCCATGCTTGAGGGGAATCGTGCCGAGGCCGAAGGGCAGAGTCATCATGTCGCTCTCAAGTCTTTCCGGCGGGAGCCGGTCGAGAAGGGCGATGTAGGCATCGAAGTTCTTGTCTAGCAGCGCCTGAACTTCCTCGCGGGTGGTGAAAGCGCGTTCCCATTCTCGAAATCCGCGGTCGGCGTCGGGGAT
>JBKJIP010000370.1:0-17831 GCA_046598515.1 Fimbriimonadaceae bacterium
AGTGGGAGGGAGCTTCCGTGCTCCGAACTCCATTTCCGCCACATCCAGTGGTGACTCCTACGCGAAAGAAGATACCTGTGCCATCCGAACCTCGACCCACGTAGTTTTACGGGGGCGGGACCTTTTCGAACCCGAGGCGCGTCTATCGAACAGTGAAGAGGCTGTGGTTTTTAGCGGTGTTTATAGTGAGCGCGGCGCTCTCCCGAGCGTGCTGCATCACTTACGATGCCACGGCGGTGAATCTGGCGAGCGAGACGGCGATCATTGTCTGGGATCAGGATGCCAAGGTCGAGCACTTCATCCGGGCCGCTCTTTTTAAGGGCAAAGCGGACGACTTCGGCTTCATCTTCCCCAGCCCCTCCGAGCCCTTCGCCATCGAAATCGCGAACTCCGAAGCCTTTCATCTTCTCGAGCAGTTTAAACCGCGCGAGCCCAACGCCATGAAAGGGGCGTTGGAAAAGGTCGCGGATACGGCGACCGGAGGCGTCTCCGTTCTTAGCCAAAAGGTCGTCGGTGATTTCCAGGCGACCGTGCTGAAGGCCTCAGATGGGACGGCGATAGGCGATTGGCTCAAGAAGAACGGCCACAAGATGCGGCCCGCGATGGAGCCCTGGCTCGATCACTACGCGAAGAAGAACTGGTACTTCACCGCCTTCAAGTATCTGGGCCAGGTAGCGGATAAGCCCACGGAAGCGGTCCGCGTTTCCTTCCGAACCGACCGGTCTCACTATCCCTACAAGATGCCGAGCGACACTTGGCCGGCGGGGCACCACCGAAATCTGGACCTCTATGTCGTCACCCAAGGCCCCGTGCGCGGGGCGTATGCCGATGCCAAGCCTTGGCAAACGCCAGAGTCGTGGCGGGCAAAGATCAATCCCACGAAGAAGAACGAACTCGCCGATTTGTTGGGAGTCGATGGAAAGATCCTCGAATTGCCCGAGAACCTGACCGTAACCCGTTTCGAGAATGTTCCCGAGGCGAGCAACTACGATCAAGATCTTACGTTCGAGCCCGTGCCGGAGCCGCCCTATCTGGTGCTCTACCTGGCGCTGGGCGCATTGGCCACGGCCGGATACGCCTTCTATCGCAAGTCGAGACTTCCGCCGGATGCGTTCAACTCAAACGTGAAGTAGTCCCGATCGATAAGTGCGCCAAACGAGTGGGGCCCCAAAGTGGACGATGATCTCGCGCCAGTCTTCGGCATCCCAAACGACGAAGTCGGCTACCTTCCCTGGTTCCAGCGATCCGATCTCAGTCGATCGATCAAGGCTATGCGCGGCATTGATCGTGCAGGCGGTCAACGCTTCGCCGGGCGTCATCTTCATTTGCGTGCAGGCCAAGCTCATCGCCATGGGCAGGCTCGGCGTCGGAGATGATCCCGGATTGAAATCCGTGGCGAGGACGACGGGCAGCCCGGCCTCGATCATTGCGCGGGCGTCGGGGTACTTCGTTTTCCCAAGAGCATAGACCGATGCGGGGAGGAGAACGGGCATTGTTCGCGTTCCGACGAGAGCCTGGATGCCGGCGGCATCGGTCTGCTCCAAATGATCGGCCGTATCCGCCCCGAGCTCAGCGGCAAGGGCGGCCCCGCCCGAATTCGTGAGCTGATCGACGTGCATTCGAATGCCCAGACCTAGCTCCCGGGCTCGACTCATGATCAGCCGGGCATCGCCCGCGTCAAAGTAGTTGGACTCCACAAAGATGTCGGCGTACTCCGCCAGGGGAGCGGCCTGAGGAAGAATCTCCTCCAGGATGAGCGCAATGTAGCCCGCCTTATCGCCTTGAAACTCCGTCGGCACGGCGTGAGCGGCAAGGACCGTTGGGATGACCCTCAAAGGGCTATCCGAGTTAAGCACCTTGAGCAATCGGAGCTCGCTCTCCAGATCCAACCCGTAGCCAGACTTGGCTTCGATCGTCGTGGTTCCACAAGCAAGAAACCACTCGCAGTGCCTCAAGAACTTGGCCCGAAGTTGATCCAAACTTGCGGCTCGGGTTTGGCGAACGGAGGAGCGAATGCCTCCTCCCGCCGCCGCGATATCTTCGTAGGTAGCGCCGCCCGCCCGCATTTCGAATTCATCGATTCGATCTCCGCCCCAAACGGGATGGGTGTGGGCATCGACGAGTCCCGGGGTTACCGCCCGTCCGCCGCAATCCAGAACTTCGGCTCCATCCGCGGATTCGGCTTCAAACTTCCGCTCGATGTCACCTCTGGGTCCAACCTGGGCGATGCGCCCGTCCTCGATGAGGAGGGCCGCATTCTCGAGAATGCCGAGGTCACGCATGGCGGGGCCAATCCGAGGACCGGCGGGGCCGGACAAGGTAACCAACCGTCCGATGTTGGTAACGAGCATTGTCGAGAGTATACGGTGACGATTCAACCGGCTTCGTCGGACGATCTTGCGGGAAAAGGCGTATGAGCCAAGTAGAGTTGCCGGTTTTCGGCTCCGTCCTGGTGTTTTTACGCTAAGGATACGGGGAACCTATGCGAAGCCGGTGTATTCTGATTACTAATGAGATTGCCCAGTGGGATCTCGATATGTGTCTGTTTGGAGAGATGAGCGATGAATAAGATGGGTAGGAGATTGGCAGTTGCGGCGCTTTTTGCTGCGGGTATTGCCTCGGCGCAAGCCATTTCGTTTTCAAATATTACGGTCACCGGCACCGCATTTGGCGGGTTCACGAATTTCGGTCCGAACGGTTTGACCTTTGACCTGGCCGACAACTTCTTGGTTGGCGCCGGCGTTAAGACGGTTACGATCAAGTATCACGTGGACGCTACTTCGGGTCAAGTTCTGACTGGATTCGAAGTGATCCCGGTTGGCGTGACTCAGAACGGCGAAGTCCGGGCCGATCTCGACCATGTTGGAGAAGGCATTCAGTCGTACTCCCAGATCGGTGGCGGCAGCGCCGCATCGCTGGGCGCGCAGAGCTTCTTCCTCAGTGGCACCCAGTCCGGCTACGACGTGGTCACCACGATCAAGCTGACGGGCACGGGCGCGAACTCGCTGAACAAGGCGACGATCTACAATGTCCGTTACACCGAAGCCGTCCCCGAGCCTGCGACCATGGCCGCTCTCGGTCTTGGCATCGCCGCTCTGCTTCGCCGCAAGCGCAAGTAAGCTCATTCGAACAAGGTGAAAGCCCTCGTCCGGTTCGGACGAGGGCTTTTTCGCGCACAATAGCTCCATGCATCGGGTTCGGCGGATTCTCGGATTCCTCGGCCTGACCCTGCTTGCCGCTCTTGGGATGGCCGACGAGCCCATTCTCATCCGCATGATGGCAGGGCCGGCCCAGGGGCTCCCACCCAAAGAAGCCACCGATCCCCGCTCCCTCGCCCGCCGCGCCGTGTTCGAGGCGTTCCAGAAGCAGAATCCCGATATCCGCGTCGTTAATGCGGGCGGCTTGGAACTCACGGGAGACCGCGGTGAATCCGGGTTCCTGATGTCCATGGCGGGAAGCACGGCGCCGGATGTTTTTTACGTCAATTTCCGCCAGTACTTCAACTACATCGATCAAGGCTTTTGCCGATCCCTCGACGATTTGATCAATGCCGATCCGAAGTCGAAAGAGCGGATCGTTCCCGACATCGACAAGGTGCTTCGCTCGTACGACGGGAAGCTGTACGCCATGCCCTTTTTCCAAGTGGCGATGGCGCTCTATTATCGCAAGGACTTCTTCATCGAAGCGGGTCTCGATCCGAACCGCCCGCCGGCGAACTGGGACGAGATGGTCGCCTACGGTCGCAAGATCGTGGAGTCTCGGGCGGGCCGCTCGGGATTCGTCTTCGCCACCGGAACCGGGGGCCGGGCCTATCACTGGAGCAACTTTGTCTATCAAGCGGGAGGCGAGGTCGCAGTTCCGACCCCCAGCGGCATATGGAAGACCACGATCAATTCCCCGGAGGGCGAGAAGGCGCTCGGAATGTATCGCCGCCTCGTTTCCGAGACTTGGAAGGGGGCTGATGGCAAGACGTACGGCCCGATTTCGCTCCTCACGGCGGATCGCGGGAGTGCGATTCGAACCGGGCAGACCGCGATGTGGTTCGACTATACGAACGACGTTCTGCTCAACATGTCCGACCTTGACCCATCGATCCTCGGCGTGGCCGCCTTGCCCGCCGGTCCCGCGGGCTACCGAAATGAGATCAATGCCGGCATGTGGGCAATCAACGCCACGATCAAGGATCCGAAACGGATCGCCGCCTGCTGGAAGTTCATCCAATACTTCTCCGGCGACGACGCGGCCCGGATCAATACGGAACGGTTCGTCGAGCTCGGCATGGGCAAAATGGTCTCGCCGACATGGCTGAACAAGTTTGGATATTCGGACATCGCCGCCCAAGTCGACCCCGGCTATGTGAAGGCGAACGAGTCGCTCTTCAAGACGGGTCATCCCGAGCCGTACGGCCGCGGGATGTCTCAGGTCTACGCGGTTCTGGATAACGCTCTGGACCGGGCGAAACTGGAGCCTAACACCCCGGCAAAGACGATCCTGAGCGAAGTCGCCCGGGAGATGGATCAGAAGCTGCTCGGCTATGCCCCGCCCGAAGAGCTCGCCCGGCAGCGAAGCTGGGCGATGGGCATCCTCATCGGGCTGACCGTCGTCCTCATCCTCGCCGCGATTTTCTTCATTCGGGTGGCCAAGCGCTCGGATGTCGTGCCGATCGGCTCGGGCTTGGCGGCGGGGACCAAGCGTAGCCAGATGCTGCGGTTTATGAGCTTCTGCTTGCTACCGGCGGTGCTCAGCATCCTGGTTTGGAGCTACTATCCGCTCGCGAAAGGGCTCATCATCGCCTTTCAGGATTACCGCATTCTTGATCCGCCAAAATGGGTGGGCCTCGACAACTTCATCGCCGTTTTTTCCCAGCCAGTCTTCTGGCGATCCCTGCTGAACAGCTTTCTGTACGTTGGCTTGTCGCTTGTCATCGGCTTCTTCCTCCCGATCTTCCTCGCGCTCGCGCTGAACGAAATTCCGCGCTTCAAGGTGTTCTTCCGAACGGTGTTCTACCTGCCCGCCATGACGAGCCCGATCGTCGTTGCTTTCCTGTGGCGTCAGTTCTATGACAAGGCCGAGACGGGCATCCTGAACTCGCTGCTTGCGCCGTTGATCGACCTGTACAACTGGGCGGCTCCGACCCTCCATCTCAACTTAGCTCCCAAGGGCATCGATTGGCTCGGCAACCCCTCCCTCGCCCTCTTCGCGGTCGTCCTGCCCGGCATCTGGGCCGGTGCCGGCCCGGGCTCGATCCTTTATCTGGCGGCCCTGAAGAACATCTCTCCCGAGCGCTACGAAGCGGCCGATCTCGATGGCGCGAGTTGGATGCAGAAGATTCGATTCATCACCCTTCCCGGCCTCAAGCCGCTGATCCTGATCAACCTGCTCGGCGTCTTCATCGCCGGGTTTAAAGCGATGGAGAATGTGTTCGTTCTCACCGGCGGCGGCCCCCTGAACGCGACCCGCACGGTGGGTCTCGAAATCTGGGAGAACGCCTTCATGTTCCTGAAGTTCGGCTACGCCACCGCCGCAGCCTGGATGATGGGCGCGATTCTGATTGGGTTTACTTTGATTCAGATTCGGAGCTTGTTGAAGATGAAATTTACGACGGCGAGCGTTTGACTTCAGGGCAATCCAAGCGCCCAACTCAGACCCAGCCGGCGGGTGCCGCTGAGATGGACCGACCAAGTCCAATCTCCGCGAGTGTAAGAAACTGTCCCGTGAATGAAATGACCATCGTAAAAAGGTTCTACGGCGAATCCGTGTCCAATCCCGATAGACATACCCGCGACCCCTTTTAGCCTGCCCCCGATCTCGACCAGCGGTCCGCCATAAACTTGGACATCACCTTGATGCCATCGTAGCAAGCCAAAAACACCCTGGCGACCTTCGAAGGAAGATGTCCTCCCCGACGATGTGCCAACAACAACGTTAAGCGACCGGCAGACAGGCAAGTCAAGCTGAGCCCGTGGGGTCACCTCGTTGCGCTGTGGCAAATAGTCCAAACCGATCTTAAACAGATCATCGAGACGACGTTCCAGCGAGAACCTAAATTGCCGGTCGGTTTCGCGCGAGTTCGTGTATCGCCCGGAGATCGTCCAAACTGAATCGCCGCCCGCACGGAGCAGCGCCGGTTCGCAGGGTCATGTGACCCCTTGAGCCCAAGCCCCTGCCGGAGCTAGCCCAAACAACAGAGTAACCAGACCTTGGCGAGGCGACATGCAACATGAAAGCCACCTTTCGTGGAAAGTGTTCCCACGAAACGCAGAAGATCTCTTACCCCTATCCGATCTTCGAAGGACTCATAATCTAGGGCGATGTACGAGCATGTTCTCCGGAAAATGTTGTTTCAGATCGACCCGGAGACCGCCCATAACGCTGCGATGGGGGCCATCTCGAAGGGGCTCCTGCAGGCGCCTTCCTTCCGAGACGAACGGCTGGAGCAGGCTCTTTTCGGCTACAAGTTTCCCAATCCGATCGGGCTTGCCGCCGGGTTTGACAAGAACGCCCTCGCCATCCCCTATTGGCGCGGCCTTGGATTTGGTTTCGCCGAAATCGGGACGGTAACGTACCATGCCCAGAGCGGCAATCCAAAGCCGCGTATGTTCCGATTTCCGGATGAGAAGGCTTTGGTCAATCGGCTCGGGTTCAACAACCACGGTGCCGCAATCATCTCCGAGAGGGTCGCCAAGAACATGGGGCTTGCGGGGATTCCGGTCGGGGTTAATCTGGGCAAATCCAAGGTGACGCCGCTCGATGAGGCAGCGGGTGACTATGCCGAAAGCTATCGGCTCTTCACAAGAGCGTCGAAGGACATCGCTTACTTCGTGATCAACGTCAGTTCCCCGAATACTCCAGGACTGCGAAATCTGCAGGAGAAGGGGGCGCTGGAGTCGATCATCCGGGCAATTCGTGCCGCCGGACCGGAAAAACCTCTCTTCGTGAAAGTCGCCCCGGACCTTCATGAAGCCGATCTCGGCGACGTTTTGGAAGTCGCCGTAGAATACGGCCTAACGGGCATCATCGCCACGAACACGACGATTAAGCACACCCACGGCCGCGGCGGCCTTTCGGGAGAACCCCTGAAGGAGCGCGCCTTACAAGTCCTGCGTTTCTTCTCCCAGCGCGCGCCGAAGGATCTCGTCCTGATCGGCGTGGGCGGAATCTTTACTTCCGACGATCTTTACAATCGCCTCGCCGCCGGTGCCCATCTTTGCCAGATTTACACTGGCTGGATTTACGGGGGTCCGATCCTGATTCCGAAGATGCTCGAACAGCTTGTCGAGCGCATGGATCGCGAGGGTCTACACTCGGTCGCTGAGATCAGAGAATCCCTTTCGGGGGCATGATTCGGATCTCGTCGAACACCCGATCGGCGGGAGCCGTCATCACGTCCGAAATCGCTTCCGCGACGGCTTTATCCGTCAGCATGTCCGCGCGCTCGGGGATCGCACCCTGACCATCCCAGATAGGTGTATCCACGGCACCTGGAAGGATCGAGGTGAACGAAATGCCTTGCGTCCGGTATTCCAGAGCCAGCGAGCGCGTAGCCGCCAATAAGCCTGCTTTGGCCGCGGAGTAGGAGGCCGCGCCGGGAAAGACATGGGCGGCGGCGATGCTGAGCACGTTCACAATGCGATGCCGCGATCCGGGCGTATTCAGCATCCAAGGCAGTACAGCATGGATGACTTGAAGAGGCGCGATCAAGTTGGTCGAAATCTGGTTTGTGATGTCGTGAGTCGGCATCTTGTGGAAGTCGCCGAACTGGGCGACCCCAGCCGCGTTGACGAGGCCGATGCCCTGGCCATCTCCGGTTAGGAAGGATGCCCACTCGACAACCTGCTCGATGGCATCCTCGACCGAATGCTCCCCGTTGAGGTCGACGGTCACCGGCAAGGCGTTCTCGCACAGGAGAGCAACCTCTTCCAGGATGGGACGGCGGCGGGCCAGCAAGGCCACAGGAATCCCTTGGCTGGAAAGCTGCAAAGCAGTTGCCCGACCAATGCCGCTGGTTGCGCCGGTTACGATGGCGAGCTTAAGCCCCAAGGCTCACCTCGAATATGTTTCTAGCGGTCTCGTGTAGTCTCACCCGAGAAAGTATAGCGGGGAGACGGCCTTCCAGGCGATTCCAGATCTCCTGGACGACCACTTCGCTGGTCGTGATGCGGTCTCGAAACTCGGGCAGGTCCTCGTTCAAGTTCTTGTGATCGTATCGCCCGACGACGAGCGCTTCGACCTCTCGATCGAGGGCACCGAGATCGCAGAGGAATCCTGTTCGCTCATCGGGCCGGCCCTGAACCGTGACTTCCAGCAGATAGTTGTGACCGTGGCCAGCGGGGTTGTTACACTTGCCGTAAAGCTCATCATTCTCGCTCTGAGGCAGGGCCGGATTGTGCAGCCGATGAGAGGCCGCGAATTCGTAGGTGCGGGTGAGGGTCATAGTTCCGTCTTCCGAGAGCTCGGCCCAAAGGGTTGGCATCTCTTCGAGTCGCAGGCGAACCAGCTTTGCCTCGGGCGGCAAATTTCCGAGCTGATCCCAAATGTAAAGCAGCAGGTTCTCAAGCGAACTTGCTCGAGTCTGAAAGTGAGGGATTTCGTCGTTGATGCTTCGCTGGTCGAACTGCGCAACGACGTCCCGTTTAAGGATTTCGTCGATGGTCTTGATGTTGACGACCATGCCAGTGGGCGGGTCAACGACGCCTTCCGTGCTCACGTCCAGAATGTAGTTGTGGCCGTGATTATAGGGGTTGGCCCATTTGCCGAACCGCTCGCGGTTTTCCGCTTCAGAGAGGGCGGGAATCCAATAGCGGTGGCCGCTGGAGAACGTAACCCGCCGTGTCAGCCTCACTTGTTCCTCCGATGCGGTTGACCGAGGTTGCGGGGGGCGGGAGCACCCTTACCGAGCACAACGAGCACGAGTAGGGCGACGACGTATGGCAGAGCCAAAAGAAGAGGATAGGGCACCGACGATCCGGAGGCTTGGAACTTGAACTGGAGGCTATCGATATAGCCGATCAGGAGAGCCGCGCCGAGCACGCCGACGGGATTCCAGCGCCCGAAGGTGACGAGCGCGATCGCGACGAAGCCTCGGCCCGCCGTCATGTTGTCCGTAAAAGTGCCCACGATTCCCAAAGATAGATACGCTCCGGCGAGCCCCGCCATCATCCCGTTCACGGCGAGAGCGCCAAACTGGATGCGCACGATCCGGAAGCCGCCGGCTTCAACGGCGGCCGGATACTCCCCTGCCGCGCGCAGGACAAGGCCCCAACTCGTTCGGTTGATCACCCACCAGCCCGCAACCGCGAGCAAAAGAGTGAGGATCATCACGGCGTCGATTCCACCCGCCGACGGGAGCTTGGCCACATCGATGAGTTGGTTGGACTGCCCGAAGTGCAGCCGGTAAAGCGTACCGGTCAGGCCGAGAAGGGCGAGATTGATGGCCGTGCCAACGACAACTTGGTCGGCCGCTTGACGCACGCAGAACCATCCCAAGATCAGGCTGATCAAAACCCCCGCCGCGACGGCGGCGAGGAGCCCGAGCCATGGATTTTTGGTGGCCATAGTAGTCATCGCTCCGACGAATGCGCCGGAGAGCATCGTGCCTTCGAGCCCGACATTGATGATGCCCGCCCTCTGCCCCACCGTCTCTCCCATCGCCGCGAGAGCAATCGGAGTTGCGTATTGGAGCACCTTCAGCATCTCAAGCACTGGCTTCGTCCTCCACGACAACCTTGGGAGGTCCCACCCGCATCCCCATGCCGATCAGGGCGAGCACGGCCGCGCCTTGAATGAAGAGGATCAACTTGTCCGCCCCGGTCTGGAATCGGGCCAGGTTCTCGGAACCGGCGAAGAGAGCGCCGAAGTAGAGCCCGCTCAGGAGAACTCCTGGAGCAGTGAGATTCCCGAGCAGGGCGACGGGAATCGCCAGGAACCCCCAGCCCTGGGCGAACCCTTTGGAGCTCACGATTCCGGTGATTGCGGTGTATTCGATCGCCCCGGCGAGTCCGCAGAGGGCTCCAGAAAGAAACATGGCCCAGACGGCGATACGGTCGCTCGGAATCCGGTTGGCTCGCGCCACCCGCGGATTTGCGCCCACAAGACGTAGGCGGAAGCCTCCCTTGGTAGTTTGCAAATAGACCCAAACCAAAACGACGGCAAGGAGAGCGTAGAGGCAGCCGGTATGGACGTCAAGCTGGCGGTCAAATCGCAGCAGCATCGCGGACTGTGGCAGGGGCTCGCTCTGCGGTAGGGTGCGATCGGCGCGCTGGAGCGGGCCGCCGTTCACGGCCCAGTCCAGCAAGTACATCGCGATGAAGTTCATCAAAATCGTCGAGATGACGGCGGGCACGCCTCGCTTAACCTGAAGCCAACCGGCGAGGGCGGCGTAGAGGCCGCCGCCCAACATTGCGAAAAGCAGGATCACGGGGTTCAAAACACCGCCCGGCAAGGACTTGAAGACGAGCGCCGCCGCCGCGCCAGACGCGGCCCCCACGAGGAACTGGCCCTCTCCGCCAATGTTGAAGATGCCCGCGCGCCAAGAGAGAACCATCCCGAGGCCGCAGAGGAGAAGCGGGGTTGTTTTCACCGCCGTTCGCGACCACCCGGCCGAATCCGCAAATGCGCCTTGGAAAATGAGCTTCAAACTATCGAAGACGGGTAGCCCGAAAATGGCGAGCGTCAAGATCAGCGCGCCCACCATCCCAACCACCGGTAGGAGCTTTCTCAAGCCGAACCCACCAGTGAAGATTCCATCGATTCGAATAAAGATCCCGCCGAAAGATAGACTTTACGGTCAGCTAGCGCGTCCAATTCATCGCGATCGGTTGAGATCAAAGCGACGGCCGCGCCCGATCGAGCCGCATTGGCGATCTGTTCGTGCACGAAGGCCGTGGCCTTCAAATCGAGACCGCGAGTCGGGTTGACCACGATTAGAAATTCCGGGACCTGATCCAGCGACCGCGCGACGACGACCTTCTGTTGATTTCCCCCGCTTAGGCTGGAAGCGGGGTCGTTGAGTCCACCGATTTTGATCGAGAATCGGTGGACTAGACCGCTTGCCCAACCTTTCAAACTGCCAAGTTTAAGGAAAGGCCCTCGATTGAGTTCGGGGCGACTATGGCCCGCGATCCAAAGGTTGTCCTGGATAGACATCCCGAGGGCAAGACCGTCAACCTGTCGGTCTTGAGGCACATACACCGCATCCGGTGCCCTCAAATCCCCTTGGAAGGGTCGTACGCCCGCCAAAGCTTCGGCTAGCTCAACTTGCCCGTTGCCGTCGACACCACCGAACCCAAGAATCTCACCTTTCGCGATCTCAAAGCTGATGCCTCGAACCGCGATCTCCCCTCGGTCCCCTTTGACGGAAAGTAGTGAGGCACGTACGGCCTCCCCCTCTCCTTGCCGGATGTTTGTGCCGGGAGGGAGAGGGGGCCGGGGGGTGAGGGTTCCGGAAGAGCCCACCATCCACTCCGCGAGCTGATCCGAACTCACGGATCCATCGAGAGCCGCCGTCGCGACAAACTGCCCCTTTCGCAAAACCGTGACGCGATCCGCGATCGCCATGACCTCGCCGAGTTTGTGGGCGATCAGAATGACAGTTTTCCCTTCGGCGCGAAGGCGAGCGATCACCCGAAACAGATCAGTAACCTCCTCGGCGGAGAGAACGGCGGTGGGCTCGTCCAGGATCAAGACCTTGGCGTCGTCGCCCAAGGCTTTCAGAATCTCGATCCGCTGCTGAACACCCACAGGCAAATCCCGAACCTTTGCGCGGGGGTCTACTTTCCAACCTAGCTCTTTGGCCATACGAAGAGCCTTACCGGCACGTTCAGAAACTTTCGAAAGCCCCCATAGAGACGGTATCTGGGCAAGCGCAAGATTCTCCTCGACCGTGAACTCCGGCACGAGCATGAAGTGCTGGTGAACCATAGAGATACCCAGACCCCGGATGGCAGCAGGCTCGCCAATCGGGAACGAGCCAGAGCCAAATTCGATAGAACCGGAATCGGGGCGGACAAATCCGCCCAGCACGCTCATCAGAGTCGACTTCCCGGCCCCGTTCTCGCCTAGAACAGCGTGGACCTCACCGGGGAAGAACTCAGCGGAGACGGACGACAGGGCGCGAACCGAGCCGTAGCTCTTCGATATCCCTTTCGCCCTCAGAACCGCCGAATCCGGCATAGAGAGATTCTAGCTAGAACTCTTTCTTCGCGACCGTCAGCGTCCCGGCCTTAATCTGTTCCTTCAGTTCGGAGAGCTTGGTCTGGACATCTTGTGGGACCTGGCTCAAGAGTGCCGGATTGAGAACGAAGTCGATCGCGCCATCCTTCATCCCCATGAGCGCGGTACCGCCCTTAAACGAACCGTCCTGAACGGACTTCGCCAAGCTGACAAAAGCGGGCCCGGCGACGATGGTCGCGCTCGCGATGACGGAACCGCTGGGGTCGCTGTTCTGATCGAGATTTGCTCCGAACGCCCAAACTTTCTTCTCCTTGCAGGCGTCGAAGACGCCTTTAGCAGCCGCGTTGGCTTGATGAATCACGAAGTCCGCGCCTTGCCCGATGGCCGATTCGGTCGCCTGCTTGGCAGCGGCGACATCTTGGCCGTTGCCGGTGAAGATACGGATGACGGTGATGCCCGGCTTTGCCGCTTTCGCGCCTTCCTCGAAGCCGTCGAATGTAGATTCGATCGAAGGCACCTTATCGCCGCCGATCATGGCGACCTTGCCGGTCTTGCTCATCGTGGCGGCCATGTAGCCGCAAAGGTAGAAGCCCTGCTCCAAATAGAATCGGAATGCGCCGACGTTCGTCGGGGCAGGACCGCCGCCCGAACTGGAAACAAAGACGGTGTCGGGGAAATCCTTGGCCACCTCGGCAGCGGGAGCATAGTATTCGTAGCCGTGCCCGAAGATCAGGTTGTAGCCCTTCTGGGCATAGCTTCGGAACGCATCCTTGATCTGGGCGTCTTTGGCCTCCTGATTGTTGACTTCAGCTCCGAGCTCGGATTGGATGCTTTGGAGGCCGGTATAGGCCATGGCGCTCCAGCCATTGTCGTTGACTGGTCCGGGCGTCAAGAGAGCGACTTTGAGCTTCTTGTCTCCGGAGGTTTGAGTGGGAGTCGTACCGGTGGTCGTGGTGGATTGCTCACCCGATCCGCCCGTACATCCGATCGCAACGAGGGCGAGGGAGGCAACGACGAGGCCGCGAAGTTTCATCGCTCTAAGTCTAGTTCAGCTTGTTGCGCTGACGCTAGATGCGCAGAGGAATTCAACCGACGAACACGGACAGCTCGACACCCATCGGCGCATTGATATTGCGACCACCGAACTTGCGGGAGATGAAGTTCGGGAAGTGGTTCGTGATGTGCGCGATTTCTTTGTAAGCTCGGTAGACGGTCTTTCCCGCGCCAAGTGCAGCGCGTGCGCCGAGCAAGGTCTGCAGCCCGGGAGTGCTCAGTTGGGTGGCGAAGTTCACAAGATCGAGGAATCGCTTGTGGCGAATCAGATCCGCCGTGTTGAATAGCTTCAGCCGTCGCGCAACTTCCATGACCGCATTGGTCTGCGCGTTTCGGACGATATCATCCACGCTTCGAGCCCCTTTAACGGCGTCGACCAAGAGTTGTCCCACGCGAAGCCCCTCGGAAGTCCGATAAATGCCCTCCGTGCCATCGTCGACTTTTGGAATCTTCGTGTTCTCGCGGTTGAAATGATAAAGCTGCTGCTGACCGCCGTTGAGGCGAGCCTTGAGCACCACGCGATTCCCGTCGATATCCTCGACAGTTGAGAACTCCACGGCGAGGCGGGCTGGCTTGTCGAAGATCGTGGCGGAGAACGCGCCTTCCCGGCGCACCTGCTTGACCTCCGCCGCAATGAGCGTTCCCTCAGGAACGATGACCCGATCGTTCACGACGATGTCCCGTGCGACCATAAACGGCACTTCCTCACCGAGAACGCTGCCGCCGGAGTTGAGGTCTTTGAGGAGCACGAGCCGAATCTCGGTGCCGCGCGGCAAGTTCTGCGCCGCACCGAAGGCGGCCAAGACCAATACCAACACCGAAAAAACGATCCGCATCTTCTTCATTGGACGCTCGATTCTAGTTTACGGTTTGGTTTGACGATGTAGCATCGGGTCGCAGTTTTTTGGGCTCGATCGAAGGGTCTTTAACCGCAGAAAGGCACAGAAGGGCGCATGGGAAGACCAGGTGGGCACTCGCACAGATGTCCTGGTTCCCTGCGATGCTTGTGCGCGGGGGAACCGTTGGGGAGGGGGATTTCGGAGGTGCCGAAAAAGGTTACTAACCGCTCAGAATTTCGCGAAGTCGCCGCTGCTGAGCCAAAATGCGCAACTTCTTGAGCGCCTGCATCTCGATCTGGCGGACGCGCTCGCGGGTGATATTCATCTGCTTTGCCAAATCCTCCTGCAGCATGGAGCTGTTCGGATCGAGTTGGAAGCGCATTTCCATGACGCACCGCTCGCGGTCGTTCAGCTCGCGGAAGATCTGGCGCAACTCAGCTTTGACTTCTTCAGAAAGAACCTGATCTTCGGGATCGGCACCGTTGTCTCGGATCAGCCCGCCAAGTGTCGTGTTGCCGGCGTCGCCGACGTTCATGTCGAGGCTTAGCATTTCCTGGCAAGAGTTAGTGATCGAGTTCAGCTTCTTTACGCTCAGGCCCATCGCCTCCGCGATCTGCTCGACGGAAGGGTCTACACCAAACTCGCTGGCGAGGCGGAGTCGCTCTCGCTCGATGCGACGCATGGTCTGCGAGACGTGGGCAGGAATTCGGATGGCCTTCGCTTTGTTGTCGATCGCTCGGCCGATCGCCTGGCGAATCCAATGGGTGGCGTAGGTCGAGAAGCGGAAGCCGCGAGCCGGGTCGAATCGCTCCGCCGCCTGCATGAGGCCGATGGCGCCCTCTTGGATGAGATCCTCAAGGGGGATCGCTTTATTGCGATAAGAGCGGGCGATGTTGATCACAAGGCGCATATTCGCCTCGACCAATCGTTGACGGGCTTCCTTGTCCCCTTCCTGAACACGACGGGTCAGCCAGTCTTCTTGCTGAGCCGTGAGCAGAGGTTCCTGAGTCAACCGATTAAGGTAACTCGGGAGGCCGTCTTCACCATCCGGATGCTGTTGTGTATTTCGAGCCATCTAGCGATCGTTTCCGTATGCCAAACCCATGGCGCAAACTTCATGCCACACAAGAGGGAACTCAAACACTCCCCTATCTCTTTGGACGCTCTGTGATCCGTTCCTGTTCGGATTTTGTCCGATTAGTTCCCGTGTGTGCCTAAAGGTCTAAATGGGCAACGGAGTTCCCTGAGCTCGGGTTGCATTTTCTGCTAATCTCTTCGGAGTGAACGAAGTCACTTTCGTGAAGCAGCGTGAGCCAGATTGGAAGCAGCTCAACATGCTGTGCGATCGGGCGGACGTGACTCCGAAGGCCCTAAAGCAAGAAGAGCTGCGCGAGTTCATCCAGCTCTACCGCCGGGCGTCGAGCGATCTCGCCCTGGCCCGAACTCAGTCGGGCAATCTGCAGCTCGTCGAGTTCTTGAATGATCTCGTCGGACGCGCCTACGTCATCCTGTACCGTCCGACCCGGGGCAGGCTCTTCCAGGCCATGAAAACTGGTATCGAGCACTACGCTTCGGCCGCACGCCGACAAAAGATATTCATCTTCGCAGCCGCGCTACTGTTCTTTGTGGGCGCCTTCTTTGCCGGCGGCATCATGCAGACCCGGCGGGACCTCCGAAGCCACTTCGTGAGCCCGGGGATGGAAGGCAACTTCGACCATTGGAAGGACGGCATGGATGCTCGCACGGGCGAGGAGTCGTTTATGATGACTGGCTTCTACATGAGCAACAACCCCCGCGTATCCATCATAACGGGCGCCTTGGCGGCGGGAACGTTCGGCATTCTGACCGCACAGCTCCTGTGGATGAACGGCGTTATGGTCGGTGCTTTGGGGAGCGAAATGCACGACGTGGGCAAGCTGCCGATGCTGATCGCATGGATTCTGCCCCATGGCATGACCGAAATTCAGGGCATCTTTATCTCCGGCGGGGCCGGATTTCTGATGGGATGGACCATGATCTTCCCCGGTCAGCGGCGGCGGGGCGATGCCCTCAAGGATGCCGCGAAAGATGGCCTCGTTCTCCTCACCGGCAGTGTCATCTTGATGATGATCGCCGCTCCTTTTGAGGGATTCTTCAGCTTTAATCCGAATATCCCCGACATCCTCAAGGTTGTCGTCGCATTACTTGTCGGCATCGCTTGGTTCCTTTTCTACAAGCTAGTGGGTCGTCACCTCGACGTAAATCCGGTCGCCGTGCCTGCGGCGGGGTAACTTCTGAGGATGCTTGCCGCGGTGTTTCCCGGCCAAGGCTCCCAAAAGCCTGGCATGGGGCAGTCCCTTTATGACCATGTGCCTTCGGCCCGGGCGGTCTTCGATGAAGTCGCATCGGCCACCTCCGTCGACATCGCGAAACTGTGTTTCGAAACGGATGAGGACACCCTCCGCCAAACCCAAAACGCCCAACTCGCGCTCTACACTTGTGGCGTGGCCGCCTATCGCGGGCTGGCTGATCGCGGCATTCGAGCGAATGCGATGGCAGGCCATAGCGTGGGCGAATACGCGGCCTTGGCGGCGGCTGGCATCCTTTCCGTGGCGGACGGAGCGAAGCTCGTTCAGCGTCGCGGTGATCTCATGGCTCGAAGCGGAAACCTGCGGCCCGGTGGAATGGCCGCCATTCTGGGATTGGATCGCGAGGCGCTTGAGGACGTCTGCGTGTCGGTTTCGACGGCCGATTCCGTCGCCGTGATTGCGAACGACAACTGTCCAGGGCAGCTCGTTATCAGTGGCGACAAGGACGCCGTCGAGCGGGCATCGGCGGCCGCCCTTGAAAATGGGGCGAAGCGCGCGTTGCCCCTTAATGTCAGCGGAGCTTTCCACAGCCCACTGATGGAAGAGGCGGCGGCTTCGATGGGCGAAGCTCTTCGGCAGGCGAGATTTGTCACGGGGGTGGCTTCGGTCGTCGCCAACGTGACCGCAGAGCCTCAGGAAGATCCGGCCCTCTGGCCGGACTATCTGGAGCGGCAGCTAAAGAGCCCAGTGCGGTGGACAGAGAGCGTTCAGGCGCTGATCGCCTCTGGAGTCACCACCTTCGTCGAATGCGGCGGTGGTGAAGTGCTGGGTGGGCTGATCCGAAGGGTTTCAAAAGAAGTGCGAACCATGGCGGTTCAGGATTCGGCGTCGCTGAACGCCGTTGTGGAGGAGTTGACGCTCAATGGGATTTGAAGGGAAAGTAGTTATCGTCACTGGCGCGAGCCGCGGCATCGGCCGAGAGATCGCCGCCCAGTTTGCCGCCGCTGGCGCTCAAGTGGCCTGTGTGGCGACGACGCTCGAAGGAGCTGCCAAGACCGCCGACGCGATCGGCGGCAAAGCCTTCGCTTGTGATGTCTCGGACTCGGCGTCGGTGGACGCGATGGTTGAAGCCGTCATCGCGCAGATGGGCACCCCCGCCGTGCTCGTCAATAACGCCGGCATCACCCGAGATACGCTCATGATGCGCATGAAGGATGAGGATTGGGATCGGGTCATCGACGTGAACTTAAAGGGCGCCTTCCTGACTTCCCGCGCCGTCGCACGCTCGATGATGAAGGCTCGTTACGGCCGGATCGTGAACATCACGAGCGTGGTCGGCATCGGTGGCGCTCCCGGCCAAACCAACTATTCCGCCGCCAAGGCCGGCATGATCGGCCTCACGAAATCGGTCGCGAAAGAACTGGGCTCCCGGGGCATCACCTGCAACGGCGTCGCCCCCGGCTACATCCAGACGGATATG
>JBKJIP010000451.1:0-19281 GCA_046598515.1 Fimbriimonadaceae bacterium
CCCCGAGCCGGCCACCATGGCCGCGCTTGGACTCGGCATCGCCGCGATGCTTCGCCGACGCAAGAAAGCTTAACGACCTCCCGCTCCCACACTCAGAAGGGCACCCGATGCGGGTGCCCTTCTCTTTTTACAGTGGGTCAGCCGGCGGCCGGAAGGCCGAGCATCTTGACGGTCGAGAAGAGGAAAAGGACGATTCCCATTCCGAGCAAAGCGAACTTCACGGGGTCCCGCTTGAAGACAGTGGCGATGCCGGCGAAGAACAGAACGATCGTGTAGAAGACGGTTACCAGAGTGAACTGATCACCGATATCGTTGGCTTTGCGTGCCTCCTTAATGGCGAGAGCAGCCTGCTCTTGGGACTCGATGGCTCCGGAGAAGAGCTCGGCGGCGTACTCCGGGGATTCCGTGGGGTGGACGAAGTCTTTCTTGCCTTCCGACTGCTTGTCTGACCATTCCAGGGCCACCTTAAGTCGCTCCTCCATGAAGTCGTTGTAAATGTTCTCGGCGATCAGTCCATCTGCCTTTGCCTGGACATTGCCGGGCTCGGTGGATGAGATGACGCGGCTTTGCCATTCCATCCAAGTGATCATGTCCAGGGTGAATCCGCCCTGAGCTTCGAGCGCCTTGCCGCTCGCCTCGGATGATTTGGTGATGCCGTCGCTGTACTTGTCGAGGCTGTTTCCGTCGTAGAGGGAGGCCTGGTACGCCGCATAGGCGGCGGATAGAGTGGCCAAACCGAGGAGGATCGCCGTGATGACTTCGATCATATAGCCACGCTTTTCAGCGGCGGCCGCAGGGTCCATAGATTCGCGCATATCGGCGGCAGTTTAGCAACTCAGCAGTAGTAATAGAAACGGAGTTATCCACCTTGATCTTCAATTCTCGCGACCTCCCGAGTTGTTTCATAAGGTAAATCTAATAACCGCAATGCAGTTATGCGGGACCAGGGGTCACTTGGCAGTCCCAATTCTTCGGCGCCTTAAGAACCGGCCGACATAGGCTCAACGGAAACTTCGGAAGTGTTTCGGGTCCAATTCAGGAAGTCTTATCGGCATTCGTCTTGGTCGGACCACCCTGACCACCGCCTGACGATGCAACAGCCAAAGTGGATTCAATGAGAAAAACAACATTCATCGCATTGCTTGCAATCATTACTTGTCCGCCAGCTTTGGGACAGGATGCTCGCCAGGCGAGTAGCCGATTGGAGGAGGCTAAGTTGGCTGTCGCAGCGGGGTGATTTCGCTCGTGCGGAGAAGCTGGCGTTGGTCGTGATGCAGGGGTCCGAAGTGGGCGAGCAACCAACGGCTGCGTGGAGGGTGTACGCGGAATGCCGGTTTCGGCTTGGCGGCTTTAAGGAGTCGCTCGACTACTTTAAGCAATCGGTGCGCAAAGGGAGTGATGACCGGGTTTGCGCGATGATGACAATATCCGCCGCCATGCTGGACTTGCGTGGAGCAGACACCTACCTTGGCCCGTTATCTGTCACAAGGAAACTCGCTCAGAAAATCGGAGCGGAGGAAGGGTCCTTGCCTCCGATTTTTGAGAATGGACGGGGGCAGAAGGTCTTACTCGCGTATTGTTGGCTGGCGCTTGCGGCATTGGATAAAGGGCAAATCGCGCTGGATGACGCAGCACAGGCGGAAAAGGCATTACCGAAAAACGTAGCGGTCGCCTGGATGCTAGGAATTCGGCTCTTCGAACTTGGCAAGGTCAAAGAGGCGAAGGCGAAGTTTCAAATTGTTGCGGAGTCAGATTTCAAGAAGATGGCAAAGGACGCCAAGAAGCGGGTCGAAGAGTGTGACGCGAAAATGAAGGACGGAAATGCTCAGAAGTCTTGCGTGTAGGCAGCTTTTCTCCTCGCCGTCACTTGCGCCGACTCAAGAACCGCCTGAGATCAGCGAGTCGGTCGGTGCCGATGAGGTCGACTTTGGCTCCAATGAGTTCCGACCAAATGGCCGACTTCTCGGGTGTTGCCCAGAAGCGCAGGCGATAGCCTCGCTCGTGGGCTTTGGCCACCATCTCGGCGAGCTTCTCGCGATCTGGAAAGGCACCCTCGCCGGTCCACTTGAAATGGTTGCTCCAGTTTTCGCTTACCCAGGCGATATCGGGGTCGCGGGGTTTGTCCAAGTCTGGAGGGCGGCCATCAATGGAAAGGAGGCGGTACGACTCCTTCTTGATTACCTCCCGATCACCGGCTCCCGAAACGACGACTTTGACCTGACGTGAAATCACGGTCGAAATCATCCACCGGTAAGGTTCCAGTTCCTCGATCAGGCGGCGCGTAGCAAGCGTTCCGTCCGCCTTCACGTCGACCATGAGCGTAAATCCATCCAACCCGGCCCGAACCTGCTTGGCGAGCGGATCGAGATAGAGAGCTTTCAGGGTTCGGCCCGGCTTGAGATCCTTGCGGTCATGTGCGACCAAGAGACGCCCGTCAACTAGATAAACGTCCGCCTCGACATTCCGAAACCCATTCGCAAGGGCATCGAGCAAAGGGCGAGGATGCTCGTAGTCGTTATGCGCATGGGCCATCGGTAGGGCGAGTTGCAGGAGACTGATCATAAATTGCTCTAAGTGGCTTTGACCCGATTCAGGCTGGCTCAGGTTGAGGTTCTTTGACCGGACAATAGCCAAGTTTGCGCATGAGAATCGGCATCGTGAGGCCCTGAACGATGACTGAGAATGCCACAACTCCAAAAGTCACGGCTATGATTTCGTCGCGATGAGGGAACTTGAGAGGTAACCCGAGGGATAGAGCGAGCGAAAGTGCGCCGCGCAAGCCACCCCAGACCAGGACATGTCGGTGCCCCATCTCAACGCGATGTTCAGACTTACGAATCAAGGAAGACAGGCCATAAACAGCGATGGCGCGTCCTAAGAGGGAAGCACTAATCCCAACCATGATGAGACCGGCATGGTTCTTAAGGGCGGCAAAAAGGCCATGCTCTCCCGCCCCGATGTAGAGAAAGATGATTGAGTTGGCAGCAAACGCGGCAAACTCCCAGAAGGCGGCAACCGCCGTTCTACCTTTGTCCGTTATCGCCCCGATATGGCCAAGATTGCCAACCATGAGGCCCGCGACGAGTCCCGCCAGGACGCCAGAACTGTGGAACATGTCGGCCAAAAGAAACGCCCCAAAAGCAGCGACCGCCGAAAAGCTGAGCTCCACGAGCGGGTCTTCCGTACGACCGGCGAGGAAAAGACAACCCCCTGCCACAACGGCTCCGCAGAGAACGCCGCCTCCGACCTCGCGAAGGAGCGAAACACTGATTATCGACACAGACATATCGGTCCCCGTTGCGGCAAGTAGAGCAATCGTGAAAGCCACGGCAGCAACGCCATCGTTTAGAAGACTCTCGGCCTCTACTAAGAGGCGGAGCCGACCGCCTACGTTGAGCTCCTTGAACATTGCGATAACCGAAACAGGATCCGTTGCTGCGATTAGAGCGCCGAATGCGAACGCGGGAGCCCAACCCCACCCTGCGTACCAGACCATGAGAGTTGCAACGACGGAGGCTCCAATCAAAACGCCGCCGCTGGCCATTAAGATGACAACGAGGAAGTTCTCTTTTAGTTCACTCCAACGCAAGAAGAAGGCAGCTTCGAAGATGAGCGGGGGAAGCAGCGTCCCAAAAATGAGAGCCTTGGTGAGCTCGACGCCATTGAGAGCCCCAAAGGCGGACATACCAACGCCGGCCAGAACGAGACCCACAGTGTATGGAACTCTTGTACGCCTCGCCACCAATGCAACCAACGCGGAGACGAAGAGCATGAGCTCGATGCGCTCTATGCTCATTCCTCATCTCCTGCGTCGCCGTTCGCCTTCGGTGGATCCGTGTTTTGATCGATTCCATCGGAAGTTCCGTCGGCTGGCCTAAGCGGACTGGTTACGTCGTCAACGGGCTCGGCCGTTGGATCGATTTCAAACAAGTATCCGTTCACGGTTGTTTCTTTCGTTAGTAGAGATCGGACATGGAGTTCGACCCGTCTTCCCGACTTGCGGGGAAGGCGGGATTCCAAATATCGAGTTATCTTTGGATCGATAGAGTTCGGCACATGAACGACGGCGACCACAATGTCCCTTTCGTCAACTGAGCGAAACCGGACGTCGGCCAAGTAGGCACCGGGAACCCTTCGTAAGTCAGCCGCCAGTTTAGTCCTAACCCGGCGATGATAAGCAGATTCATTAACCGTTGACTTAAGCTGGATCGTCAGAAAGACAGTCAATGAAACGAACAGAATTCCGTCCACGATCAATCTGCGGAGATAGCCTCTATCCCCCTTGTCTTGGCGAGTGATGTTGTGAAATCCAAATGCGAAGAGGACCACCGAGGCCGCGCATTGAATGGCGACGAGGTTCGTTGCGAAGAGTATGAAAGCGCTAACTCCCAAAGACGGCAGGCCGCGGGAAAAGCAGATTCCGCAAGCCGTGAGCGGGGGGACGAGAGCGGTGGAGATAGCCACCCCCACCAGGCCAGCCGCCAGGCGGGGGGTTACGGTTGCATAGGCGGCCGCAGCGCCTCCCGCGAGTGCAATAAACAGGTCGAGAAGGTTGGGCTTCGTTCTCGCCAGGATCTCTTCTGTTAAGGGAATGTCGAAATGTAGGCGACCTAGAAGGAAGCCGATCCCAAGAACGAGGCCAACTCCAACTGCCTCTGCGATGAGGGCTTTGCGCAGAAGACCGGTATCTCCATCGACCATTGCCAGCGCAAGCCCCAGAATTGGGCCCATAAGCGCGGCAATGAGCATGGCTCCGATAACAACGGCCGTACTGTTCGCCAAGAGGCCGTATCCGGCGACAATGGTGGCCAGAGCGTTCGTGATCAAATAGGGAGCGCTGAGGATGGCATTAACATGAATTGTTCGCCTGATCCGAGGCGACCTTTCAAGTTGCTTCTCACTCTCGGCAGTCAAGCCAGCGGCATTTGCGTCCATGGGACACCTGTTTACCGCAGGCTCTCTCCTAATCGCACGCTTACAGACTACGACTTCGGCCGAGCAATGGGCCGATCTTTTCCGGAGACAGGCTCTTTCGGAAAATGAGGAAGTACGCGAACTCTTCCTTGTCCCGAAGGTCAAAGCGCTCGTACTTCGCCTTCGCTGCAGAGAACGCCTCGTCCGAGATGGCACTCTCCGCCCATTCCGCGAGTTGATCGCCGAGTCCGGCTCCGGCCGCGAACTTCACCTTTTCGCGCCAAACAGTTTCCGCAGGCAAGAGGCCTTCGACCGCCTTACGCAGAATCCACTTCTCCGTCAGATTTCGCGGCTCCAGCTTGAATTGAAGGGGAATTGCTTTGGCGTACTCGACGACCCGCGGGTCATCGAGGAGTGGAACTCGGACTTCCAGCCCGTGCGCCATGCTCATGCGGTCGCATCGCTGCAGATTCGTCGCGTGGAGCTGATTGGTAATCAGTTCGAGTTCTTGGCCAAGACGTTCGCCATGCAGGCGCTTTAGATATTGGTATCCAGCAAACAGCTCATCCGCACCTTCTCCCGAAAGGGCCACTTTGACGTGCTTGGCGGCAAGTTCTGCTAAGAAGTAGTTCGCGATCGCGCTTCGGACCAAGCTTCTGTCATAGGATTCGAGGTGGTAAATCACGGTTGGAAGGTATCGAACGGCTTCTTCCAGTGTGAAAATCCGCTCGTGATGTTCCGTCCCAATTGCGGCCGAGACTTTGCGGGCCGCCTCGATATCGGCACTGCCTTCCATACCGACGGCAAATGTCTTGAGCCCGGGCGCGAACTGATTGGCGATGGCTGCAATCATGCTTGAGTCCAGACCGCCGCTCAGGAAGACTCCCAGAGGCACGTCTGAAATCATGCGCGAATGAACGGCATCCGTGACTCGCCCAAGAAGTTCTTTGGCGATCACCTCGGCATCAAGGCCAGCTTTCATGGCGGGTTTGCCTTGCACCACCAGTCGCCCTCCACCCTTGGAGGTGTAAACATGGCCGGGGGGAAACTCCATGATGCGGTCCGCCAGCTTCTGGAGTGCTTTCATCTCGGATCCGAACATGATTTGATCTCCCTTGACTCCCATGTAGAGCGGCTTGACCCCCATGGGATCTCGGGCGAGAAGCAGACCCTCTTCATCGATGATCGCAAAGGCGTACATGCCATCCAACCGTGAAATCCAATCCTCGGGCTCGGCTCCGCTTTGATGAAGGCGGAGGATCACCTCGGTATCCGAGTTGGTTTTGAATCGACCGCCAAGTTCCTTACGCAGTTCACGGAAATTGTAAATCTCACCGTTGTGAACGATGTGCGCACTCGACTTCTTGTCGATCATCGGCTGCATACCGTGAGCGGGATCGAGGATTGAAAGGCGAGCATGTCCAATCGCCCACTTTCCGGCTTGAACCGTTTTATGATCGTCCGGCCCGCGGTGCATGACACTGGCCAGCATCGCATCCACGGCGCGAAGGTCGGTTTCGGTTTTCATTCCTACGATTGCACACATTAGCTTTCATTTCTCCTATAGTCAGGGCCGGATCTTGATCCGGCCAAAGTGTTTTCGGTGGCGACTTTCACTCGCTCTTCAATGGGGATAGGCTGGTTGAGCTGGTCTACGACTTGAACGGACCCATTCTTGACTCGGGTACGCCACGCGGTGGCATTGCGAAACTCGTCGCGGCATTCCCAGAGTTCGGGCACGGGGAGGAATCCGGCCCAGAGCGCGGCATAAAGACCCTTTGGTGAGTAAAGATTTGGGATTGCCTTCTCCATGGCGGTAATGAGGGTTCGAACCTGTTCGGTAAGGGAGGAAACTTTCGGACCAATCGCGGCATAGTCGCTGGGGGGAGCGATCTGGCCCGCCGCGCGAAGACGACGGTGTTCGTCTAAGGATGCTCGAGTGATACGGATACTCTCATTGACCACCTGCGGATTCGCAAGCTCGTATCCCTCGGAGTAGCTCACGACGTGAATGACATCCGGGCTGCGATCCCGCAACGGCTCCACGTCATCCATTAGAGCGGTAACGGCGGCCAGTTGAGTCTTAGCCTTCTGGGGATCGGGCGAAAAGTAGTCGAGTCCCGCTCGAGGCTGGTAGACCACGCGAAATCTTCTGTCCTCCAGTTCGCGGACGAACCCCAGCATCACGCGAGCTTTGACCAAGTCTTGAATGCCTGACGTGACTCGCGGGGTGTTCATCATGTTTTGGAGCACGAAGGTTCGGATGCCGGCCGTCTTGGCGGCTCTTGCCGCCAAGACGGCAGACGCGACGTAGGTCACATCGTCCGATCCGCGGAAAGCGAAATGGTGGGGAATGTTTGGCTCGAATGGCTTTCCAGCTTTCGCAATGATCGCCATCGTCTCGAAGTGTTCTTCCAAGTTGTCGCGCACGCTGTTCGGTCCTCTTCCATCAATTTTTGAGAACCACCAAAAAGACAGGGCATGCCAGGCAATATTGATTGCGCGCTCGTGAACTCGGGCCATGTGAGGCACACGGCTCGTGCCGGCGTAAGTTCGCACCAGCATTGGGCGGCTGGCTTCGTAGACCTCCCGATACTCATCCTCGTTCTGGATCGGAACGCCGCCGCCGTTTGGCTGTCCCTCCCAGTCCATTCCGAATGCAGCTTGCGTAAGCTGAGAAGTTCCGATCGAGAGCACATCGAGGAGACCTTCACCCGCAAGTTCGCGGCACCAGGATGTGTACTCCTTTACCGCCGCGAGGCGATCTGGAGCGTAAGGCCCGACGTGGGCTCGCATAAGGGGTGGGAGCCCGTTGGCCCAACCGTGATCTAGTCGGTCAACGAGGGAATCGGATCGCGTTCCAAAGGTGGAGTAGCTCGATCGGCTCGCGGGAAGCACTTGGTCGGGAAGACCGCTTTCGAGGACGAGCTTTCCCTGTGTCAGTCGATCTTGCTCGTATCGGTCCTGCTCGATGATTTCGCGAGGGATCCTGTTTTCGGGCACGCCGAATCTCACGAGCGTTTCTCGCGAAGTTTCGTCACCAATGAACACTTGAACTCGGGTTCCAAAGCTTGCGGCTACCCGGGCGCAAGTTGAGGGCAATCCCGCAAAGTAAAGCCCGCGAATGGGTCCACCGGATTCAGCGAGTAAATGCTGTCCCCTTAGGACATGCACGAGCAAATCAAAAGCGGCGAATCCGGAGGCAGGATCCAGCCGGTAGCTAAAGCCCAAGTGCTTTATGCGATTCTTCTCGATCCAATCGGAGAGTTCAGCGAGGCCGTTGGGCTGATGCGGTGTTTCGACTGCTCGGCAGATGGCTTCACCCGCAACAATGGCTTGATAACCGCAGTCTTCAAGGAGTTGTCCGACTGCGCTTAATCCCAGCGTGTGGGCATCTACAAACGGGTGCACCAGCCCAATCGCATCTCCTTGGTCGAGGCGAATCGGCTTCATGATGCGATCTCCTGCTTGGTAGCATGTTCCACGGGAGGAACGACTCCGTCGAGAATGTATCGGTGAATGCGATGGACGGACATGCCGGCAAGCCCCATGGACTCGACATTCCGGCCCTTCGCCTGATACTCTTCGTCTACCAGCAGTTCGGCGAGGTGAATGATCGATTCGATGGTGGGGCAGGGGCAGCCGAGCATTCTCCCAAGAGAGGCGATCGGCACGAGGCTCGCGGGTATGTCTTCCGTGATGTAGCGCGTATCAAGCCGGTGCGGCGCGGTGATTCCATAGTAGCCTTCGTTCGCCCGGATGGCATCGAATAGGGTTTCGCCAACCGCGCCATAGGCGATATAGAGCCACTCGCGGGCCGACATGCAGTTGAATCCGAGCGCCGCGCCCACTCGGACGCGTTCGGCGTCCATTTTCTCAAGGACCTTTGATGCGGATCTCGAGATTCCATCGATATAGAATTCGAAGTTTCCTCGAGTGGACTCAACGCGGGCGCAGTTGAGAACCATTACCGCGGGATGAAAGATGGCCCCGATGTTGTCCAGGCTGGTCTTCATAACGTTGTCGCCGGGAACGAACTCATCGTAGGCAACGCTTAGGCGCCGGATGACTTCCGGTGTCTGAAATGCCGGCATCGCCGCGACGGGCACGCTGTTCTTGAGTCCAAACATGCGGACTTGGCCAGGATTCTCCGCGCGGCACGCATAGAGCAGGGTCTGAGCCTCCGCGACGATGACATTCGCGACGCAGTTATTCAAGCGCAGCGTATTGAGGAACTCGAGCGCGCCGCCGGTTCGACCCGGGTGCAAAACGACGAGTTGGTCATCGACTACAAACGGGGCGACTGTCTCGGCGACACTTGAATGGCCAGTCGCCGGAACGACAACCATAAGGATGTCGGCGCCCACCACAGCTTCCTTGGCATCGGTGGTTACGAGAGCAAGTTTCCCGTGGCCTGCCGGAAGACCCTCACGCTCCGAGACCAAGGATATCGACTTTGTTCTTCGAAGAGGATTGATTCGCGCGGCGGAGCGATTCCACAACCGCACCGGGAAGCCCTTTATGGCGAGATGACCGGCCATTGCAAGCCCGCCATTACCGGCACCCAGAACGGCAAAGGTGGTTAATTTGGTCAGATTTTCTTTAAGCTGCATCATCAATCGAGCAGCCGAATCGCGAACAGCAACCGCCAGTCGCAATTACCCAGGCAATATTGACTGTGCAAATGCGACTCAATATGGCGCCAACAATTGTTGACGCGTTTCGAATGGCCTACGAGGTTAGCTGACGGGTTAGAGCCGAAACTACTCTTCGCGCTAGGCGCGATTCACCCCGAAAATTGGTTCCCCCGCTCTGGTTCTTCCGGATTCGGCTTGCCCCATTGTACCCTTAATGAAGGACATGTTGGGTCTAGAGTCCCTCTGGCCACGTCACCGGGCCCTTCATTAGGCTGCAAATTAGCGTAGAGTTAGCGCTCGTGATGTATCGTTAAACATCGGCGAACATCTCGCCGGGAGTTACTATGCAGCCAACGTTTCAAAAAGCCGGACGACTCTTTCTGGGGATGCTCCTCACCGCCATCACTTTCTCTTCCAGGGCCGATATCGTGGCCCATTGGAAATTCGACGAGGCGTCGGGAACGACGGCTTCTGACAGCGGCCCCAACGGCTATAACGGCGCCATGAATGGCGATGCCGCGTTCGTCGCAGGCGGGATCAGTGGGAATGCCCTTCAGGTTTCGAGCGGGGGGAACGGATACGTGCGTATGACGGGTGTGCCGGATATGAATGGCAAGGCTTTCACCATCTCGACATGGGTGAAGACAACGGGCAACACGCACCAGGTTGTCTGCGGAAAGCACTTTGCGACCAATGTCTCCGGTTACTTCTTGGCCACTGGGACTGGGGCCGGATATGGACAACCGAACAAGGGATACCTTTACATGTCCAACGGGCCAACCTCCGAGCCCGTCACGACTTCAGACGTCAACGATGGAGCCTGGAAGCTGATCACGGCTACTTACGAACCATCGGGCTTAGCGAAGATTTACGTCAACGGAGTATTCGAAGCCCAAAAGACGAGCATAGGCATCGGCGCGATCGGGGTTGACTTTACGGTGGGTGGCCTCTTCGTGAACCCGGCGTATGTGAATGCCTATAACGGCCAGATCGACGATGTTCAGCTCTATGACCGTGCCCTATCCGCAGACGAGATCGCCTATCTCTTCGCTAATCCGGGGGAAGAAGTCCGCCGCGTTACCGGCCATGTGCTGCAGAACAGCATCGGCGTTCCTGGAGTCGCGGTCAAGATCGAAGATGGTCCGACGACCATCAAGACGGTCATGACCGATGCGAATGGCGACTATGTCGCCGATGCGCTGCCTCCGGGAACCTATACAGTCCGACCGACGCATAACGACAAGGTTTTCTTCCCATCGACCAAGGTCGTAACCATGGGCGCGGATGCCATTAACACCCACTTCACGGCCGGCAACATCGGGCCTGTTTCGATCACGTTCCAGTATCCAGTCGTCTATTCCGATCAAAGCCGGCAGGGAACGCTCGGACTTAATGTAAACACTCCAGTCGACCGCCAGGTGACCATGAGCGACAACAGCTTCAAACTGACTTCACCCGTGAAGGTAACCATCCCATCGGGTCTCCGAACGGCGAACTTCTTCGTCTATGGCGTTACGGTTGCTTCGGACACTGTGGTAACCGTGACCGCCGTTCACCAAGGGCTGACGGCGACGCAGACAATCACCGTTCGGCGGAAACCCGCCTTGCAGACGATGACGCTGGCGAAGACGACTACCAAGGGCGGCTACGGCGTGAGCGGCACGGTCACCATCGATCAGCCGGCCATCGGCCCGATGGGGCTGTACCTGACGTCGGATAACCCGAGTTTGGCCACGATTACACCGGGTACGACCGCGTTCTATAACGGGGCTTCGAGCAAGGCGTTCTATTGCAAGACCTTCCCGGTCGCTTCGCCGCAGGTGGTGACACTAACAGCCACGTTCTACGGCAGCACAAAGACCGCCCAACTCACGCTGACGCCTTAGGGGAGGAGCTTGGAAGCCAGAACATCGGCTTTCTCGATGAGCGGTTCTTCGGATAGGAGCTCTGGTGCAGTCTCCATCAGAGCTTCGGCGACCTTACCGATCAAATGGTCATTCCGGGCGCCCGCATCGGGGAAAGCGTCGAAGATGCCGTAGGTCCCGTCTTCGAACTGAAGGGCAAACCAGGCGAGAGTTTCCGGTTCGGCATCGATGAGGGGGATTGTGGACCTGAGGAAGTCCTCGAGTTCGACTTCCTTGCCCGGCACTGGCTTCAGGCGAACGAATAAGGCAGAGGTTACGCTTTGCATGCAGGCTCTTACGTCTTTTGAGAAGGCTGGGTCCCATGTCCCGGTACGAACCCCCACGACCCACAATTGAAAGTGGCGGGTAAGCAGATCATGCAGGGATCAGGTAACTTGACGGCGGCGTAAAGCCTATATCAATGAAGGAGAATTCCTGAAGAATGGACTCGAGATTGAATAGCATGATCCCGTATGTCGTGGAGACGACAAGCCGGGGCGAACGAACTTACGACATCTGGTCGAGGCTGCTGAAAGACCGGATCGTCTTTTTAGGCACGGAGGTGGACGATCACGTCGCCAACGTTATCGTGGCCCAGCTCCTCTTCCTGGAGAAGGAAGATCCGGACAAGGACATCGATTTCTACATCAACAGTCCGGGCGGATCGGTCTATGCCGGTTTGGCGATCTATGACGCGATGCAGATCATCAAGCCGCAAATTGCCACCATCTGTGTCGGTATGGCCGCCAGCATGGGCGCCGTCCTGCTCGCCGGCGGCGCGGACGGTAAGCGCCACTCCCTGCCCAATGCGCGCATCATGATCCACCAGGGAAGCGCGGGAACGCGGGGCACGATTACCGATATGCAGATCGCCCTAAAAGAATTCAACAAGGCGAATGAAACGATTTTCGAGATTCTTGCCCGGCACACCGGCCATGAAATGGAGAAAATCAAGCACGATTGCGACCGAGATTACTGGATGTCGGCCCAAGAGGCGCTAGAATATCGATTGGTAGATAAAGTTTTGCAGCCGGGCGCACGATAATCTGAAGGAGCATGGCGAAAGCATACGAGCGGCGAGATCAATGTTGCCTTTGTGGCAAGTCGAAAGACCAAGTCCGCAAGCTCATCGTGGGGCTTCACGGAGCGGTCTGCAGTGATTGTATCGATCTCTGCAATGACATCCTGAGCAACGAGGGTGAGCGACACGCGGCAACCGGCGCCGTAGCGAACGGCCATACCAGCCTTCCAACGCCGAAGGCAACCACGGGCGGACGTGTTCCAAAGCCGCGCGAAATCGTTCAGTTCCTGGATAGCTACGTCGTCGGGCAAGACCCGGCGAAGAAGGCGCTCGCGGTGGCGGTTTACAACCACTACAAGCGCACGAACGACTATTCCGACGACGTCGAACTCCAGAAGTCGAACATCTTGATGGTCGGGCCGACGGGTTCGGGCAAGACGCTCTTGGCCCAGACCCTGGCCCGGATGCTGAATGTCCCGTTTGCCATCGCCGATGCGACGGCGCTGACGGAGGCCGGCTATGTGGGCGAGGATGTCGAAAACATCCTCCTCAAGCTTTGGCAATCGGCCGAAGCCTTGGATCCGAAGAACGCGAAGGAGCTTTGCGAGCGCGGCATTATCTATGTCGACGAGATCGACAAGATCGGCCGCAAGAGCGACAACCCTTCGATCACCCGCGACGTCAGCGGCGAAGGCGTCCAGCAGGCTCTCCTGAAGATTCTGGAAGGCACCACTGCGAATGTTCCGCCCACCGGCGGCAGAAAGCACCCGCAGCAGGAATACATCCAGATCGACACGAAGAACGTGCTCTTTATCTGTGGAGGCGCTTTCGAAGGCATCGAGGATATGATCCGCCGACGCCTGAAAGAGAATGTGATGGGCTTCCGGGCCAATCCCGAGGGCAAGCAAGATCGGAACGTCAACGTTCTGCGAAGCCTGCTCCCCGACGATCTCCTGCAGTTCGGTTTGATTCCCGAGTTCATCGGCCGCCTCCCGGTCGTGGCCACACTTGACCCGCTCGATGAGGAGTCGCTGGTGCGAATCCTCTGCGAGCCAAAGAACGCGATCATCAAGCAGTACGCGAAGTTCTTCGAAATGGACGGTGTCGAGCTGGTTGTTGAGCCCGGCGCGATGCGAGAAATCGCTCGCGAGGCGATCAAGCGGAAGACGGGTGCCCGTGCCCTCCGCGCGATAATCGAGCAGATCATGATGGACGTGATGTACGAGGTTCCTTCGAATTTGGATATCAAGAAGGTCATCCTGCCGGCCGGCGTGTTGGACCACAACGCGCCAATCCTCATGACCGAGGAAGACGAGCCCGATACCCTCGAAAAGGCTTCCTAGATTCATGGTTCGGACGGTCAAGCGGGACTATGCTTCGGACGAGATCGTCGTCCATTGGGATAGCGCCAAATGTGTTCACTGCGGCAACTGCGTAAGCGGTTTGCCGCAGGTCTTCAACCTGGCGGCGCATCCTTGGATCGATGTCCACGGCGCATCCACGGATGAGATTTCGGCCCAGGTTGAAAAGTGCCCTTCTGGGGCACTGACTTGGTCCCGCCTGAGTTAAGCATAAATGTGAAGCGCCGTCGCCGCCGTTTGGGAGTTCCGCTCGCGGTGGTCTTTCCAACATTGGCCGTTGTAGCGGCTCTATGGCCGATCGGCATGGCTCTAAGTCTGTGGTTGGGCATCCTAACTGGCCAGGAATACAACCCACATGTCTCAGATATCTCCGGCGCGGTTGAGGCGACGGTCATTATTGGCGGCGGCTCAGCGGTTCTACTTGCCCTCGTCGGGCTCGCGTGGCGTTACCGTTGGGCGGCAGTCATTATCATTGCGCTGGTGCTTCTCTCGACTACTCTCTACTTCTGGGGTTTGACCCTGGTGACGATTCAGTCTCACGATGAACAAATCCACCGCCTGGGAGACGGTAAGGAAGGGCTTGGAGTCAACGGTCCATCGATTCGGAGTTCGGAGAGTTAGGTCGTATGCCTTCAACGTGGTTTGCCTCCATGCTGCCCCTGGGTCCAAACTGTTTCTGTTCCGTTCACGGTGAACTGCAGTATTCGGGCTTTTTACAACGGCGTCCCGGGGTCTGCTTCCTTAGTGGTGACTCCGTAGGATCAGTTCGAGCCCAACGGGGTGTCTTTGACCAATCTTGGGACCAAGCGCTGCAGGGCACGTTGCATCCCTGCACTCCCTTACCTCCTGGGTGGCTTTGAGACTTGGTAACTTTGCGCGCACTCCAAAAAGTTGCGCGGATCTGGTCAGTCAGCCGTATAGCAAAGCTGCTTCAACACCCGGCGGTGGGCGTCGCCTTCGGGGACGAAAATGTGGCACCAGGTTAGCTCGCCGGCGTAGACATGAATCGTCACTGACGGCGTTTCTTCCACGTTCTCGATCGTGTGGTACTCAAATGGTGGAATCAGGGCGCCGGCGTCGCTGATGCTAGCCATGATCTCCTGCTCCTTCTTGAACCGGTAGAGATCGCCTTCGTTCGACACCAAATCGTAGGAAACGACCTTGATGCGGCCGCGATAGACACACTCGACGCACCAGCAGCCGGCATGGTCGTGGACAGCCGTGCCTTGGCCCTTGTCCCACACCATGACAAGCACGGAGTAACGGTTGTCGGGGTCCTTGTGAAGCAGGTGTCGGGCGTAGCAGCCCTCGGCGGGTTTCATCATCTCCGACGGAATGAAATCCTCACCGGAGGCAGTGATGTCGTGCAGGATGTCCTTGATGCGGTGACAGCGCGTACACTCATCCTCAATGCCAACGGCATCATCGAGCAGGGAAATCAGTTCGTCGACGCGGCTATTGGTCACGGTGGCCATGCTTCTATTCTAGCAGTCCTGCCGCCATTTCTTCGAAGCGATTGCCTCGGCAAATTGCTCGAATCCCCGCAAGATGCCACAATCTTCCGGGCATGGAAGTCATCGCAAGCCAAGTTAGTATCAACGACGCCGAGCACAAGGGCAACCGGGAGGCGATGGACGCGATCGTTGCCGAATACCGGACTCGCATGGCCACGGCCCAGCTTGGAGGCGGGGAAGAGCTGATCGCCAAGCATAAGGGGCGCGGCAAGATGCTTGCTCGCGAGCGGATCGACGCTCTCATCGACGATGGCGCGACCTTCCTCGAGTTCAGCACCCTCGCCGCTACCGGCATGTATGACGACGGGGCCCCCTCGGCGGGGGTAGTGACCGGCATCGGCCGCATTCACGGCCGCGAATGCGTGATCGTGGCGAACGATGCGACGGTCAAAGGTGGGACCTACTTCCCGATCACGGTCAAGAAGCACCTTCGGGCCCAAGAAGTCGCCCGGGAAAATCGGCTGCCTTGCATCTATCTGGTCGACTCCGGCGGGGCATTCTTGCCGCTCCAGAGCGAAGTGTTCCCAGATCGCGATCACTTCGGACGCATTTTCTACAATCAAGCCCAGCTAAGTGCGATGGGCATTCCCCAGGTCGCCGCCGTTATGGGTTCCTGCACCGCGGGCGGCGCGTACGTGCCCGCCATGAGCGATGAGGCGATCATCGTTAAGAAGCAAGGCACAATCTTCCTGGGCGGACCGCCTCTCGTGAAGGCGGCCACGGGTGAGATCGTCACCGCCGAGGAACTTGGCGGAGCCGATGTCCACACACGCATTTCTGGCGTAACCGACCACTTCGCCGAGGACGACGCCCACGCCATTGAGATTCTCCGCAACATCGTCGAGTCGCTTGGCCCGCAGGATCGACCTTTTAAGACCGACCGCAAGCCTGCGGAGGACCCGCTTTACGATGTCGAGGACCTTTACGGGCTGGTCCCGTCCGACTCGAAAACGCCCATGAACATGCGCGAAGTCTTGGCGCGGATTGTGGACGGCTCCAAGTTTCAAGAGTTCAAGCACAACTACGGCACGACGCTCATCTGCGGCTTCGCGCGCTTCCACGGTCACCTGGCAGGCGTGCTCGCCAACGACGGCATCCTTTTCAGTGAGAGCGCGCAGAAGGGCGCGCACTTCATCGAGCTCTGCTGCCAGCGCAACATCCCGATCGTGTTCGTCCAGAACATTACGGGCTTCATGGTGGGCAAGAAGTACGAAAACGAGGGCATCGCCAAGCACGGCGCGAAGCTCGTCACTGCGGTTTCGACCGCGAATGTGCCGAAGTTCACGGTGATCGTGGGCGGATCGTACGGAGCGGGCAACTACGGCATGTGCGGCCGCGCATTCCAACCGCGCCAGCTCTGGATGTGGCCCAACGCCCGAATCTCCGTCATGGGCGGCGAGCAGGCTTCGAACGTCCTATTGACGGTAAAGCTGGACCAACTCGCGGCGAAGGGAGCGACGATGACTTCCGAAGAGCGCACCGATTTCAAGCAGCCGACCTTGGAAAAGTATGAGCACGAGGGATCGTGCTATTACTCGACGGCCCGGCTTTGGGATGACGGCGTGATCGACCCCGTCGATACACGGCGCGTCATCGCGCTGGGGATCGAGGCATCGACCAATGCGCCTGTTGAGCCACCGCGATTTGGCGTTTTCCGGATGTGAGATCGGCCCACCAGCCCTTCTGCGGCCCATTCTGCGTCATTCTGCGGTTAAGGGAGACGCCTAACCGCAGAAAAGCACAGAAGGGAACGCAGAATTGAAGACGGGCAAAGCTACTTAATGTCTTTCTTGACCCATTTCACGTGCATGTCCAGATACAACTGGTTCCGCCCGCCCGTATGCGCGCTCCAGCCGTCTTGTGGAGGCACGGAGCCGTTCACGGTCCATAGCGGCGCGGCATAGGTCCACCAGTTGCGCTCGAAGAAGGGTGTCATCAACCATTCTTCGTCGCTGACAGACGTGCCGCGGGCATCGGCGATGCTCTCCGGGGAACGCCCTCGGGTGTAGCGGGCCTGATTCGGGTCTAGCTCGGCTAGTTTGTCGCTGATGTAGTTTGTCCAGCCTTTCGCGGGCATGTCGACTCCATTCTCGCGCCATGGCCAAGAGAAGTGGGTTTTCCAGCCCAACTGGTCGACCGCCGTCGCGGGGCTCGTGTAGATCTGCACGTTCTTCATGTAAGGCTCGAGGAGCGGCATAAAACTCCCGAAGCCGCAATACTTCTTGCCGCCGGAGTTGACGGCGGGCGTCAGTTGCACCTCACTGTCCGGCACCCAGGGCATCAGGCCGTCAACGTCATTTGTGTAAAGCAGCGTTGCCTTGCCGATCTGGGAGAGATTGCTGACGCAGGCCGTTCGCTTGGCCGCTTGCTTCGCGGAGGCGAAGACGGGAAAGAGGATGGCGGCCAAGATCGCGATGATGGCGATGACGACCAGGAGCTCGATAAGGGTGAAGCCGCGGCGCATGGCCGGAGTTTACGCTGACAAGTGTTAAGGGACGCAACGACAAATCCTGAGGGCGCGGGTTGCATCGTCCCCGCGAATATAGGATTTTTCAGGAACGGATTGGTCGATTCGCCGTTACAATACTATCGAGGTGACAAGATGATTGCGATTGTTCTCGCAATGGTGAACCCAGTACCCGGGCCAATAACCTTGGCCGAGCCTTTTCTCGTCAAAGCGGGCGGAAAGCCGATTTCTGTGGAAGTCGGGCACGCCGCTCCCATCCTTGCCGATTTCGATGCGGACGGCAAGAAAGATCTGTTAGTCGGCCAGTTCGGAAACGGAAGGCTGCGCATTTACAAGAATGTGGGCAGCGCCGCGAATCCCGCGTTCGACAAGTTCGAATGGTTCCAAGCCGGCGGCAAAATCGCCGAAATTGAGGCTGGGTGATGCATCGGCTTTGGTCCGCGGTTCGCGGACTTTGATGGCGATGGCGTTAAAGACGTCTTTACAGGCTCCTATACAGGCGGCCTCTCACTCTACAAGGGACTTGGCAGCGGCAAGTATGCGGCTGAAAAGAAGATCCTGAACAAAGAGGGCAAACCTCTCTCCGCTGAGTATGCGCAGGCTCCTTGTTTGGGCGACTGGGATGGCGACGGGGACTATGACATGGTTCTCGGCCACATCTCGGGTCCTGTGAAGTACTTCGAAAACACCGGCGGTCTGCAGTTTGCCGATCGTGGAGCGCTGATGCTCAACGGGAAGGCGCTGGATGCTAACGACGGTGGTCCCTGCATCGTGGACTGGACCGGCGACGGTAAGCTCGACCTGATTCTGGGTGACGGCGAGGGAGCGGTCAAGCTCTTCGAGACCAAATCCAAAGGATCGAAGAATCTCGTACCGGGCGTGCCGGCTCAGCTGATTCCTGGCTTGAGCGAGAATGCAGGTTGGGAACCGCGCAAGCGGGATCCCAAGACTTCGAGCGGCCTGTCCCCCAACCGGCCTGGCGTGCGCACCAAGCCGTATGCCGCGGACTGGAACTCGGATGGCAAACTGGACCTACTGGTCGGGGACTACATCCAGGTTTCAACGCCAAAGATGGCCCTGACGGCAAAACAGAAGCTTGAGCTGGCGGCGGCCAAGAAGGAGTCCCAGCAGGTGATGACGAAGCTGCAGAATCGCTACACTGCTGTTCAGGCGAAAGCCTTGAAAGCGGTGGGCGCGAAGAGCTTCGAGAATATGACCAAGAAGCAGGGTGAGCAATTCAACGAGGAGTACTCAAAGGCCATGCAGGCCGATGAGGAGTACAAGAAGTTGAGCGCACGTTACAGCGTGCTTGCTAAGACGGTAGGAAGCATGGAGGGCCAGCCCGAGAGCGGCGGGTTCGTCTGGGTTTACCTTCGGAAGTAAACGTTGAGGCGGCTTCGCCGCCTCACGTAATCTGTGGCATGGGCTTCCAGCCCATGCGTCCCCCAGGCTTCCAGCCTGGG
>JBKJIP010000097.1:0-3424 GCA_046598515.1 Fimbriimonadaceae bacterium
TAGCAAACTCACCCCAGCTTGAGGTGGCTCAGGTTGAGGGACAATCCCTCACGCCTCAGACGAGCCAAAAAACACCGAACACCCTTGACAAGTAAAGACAGCATCTCCCCTACGAGGAGAGGGTTATAAAGCAAAGCGGTCGAAGAACTTAAAGGCATCCGGGATAGCTTCCGCCCCGATCATCAAGTGCTCGCACGGGTCGTATTCCTTGAACTCAAAATCCGTGCGCCCATCGAATTGCTTCGCGATATTCGAAGCAGCCGTTTGGAGCATGCCCATTTCTTGCTTGCCGACACCGATGAACATGGGCGCCGCCTTGATCGTCTCGGAAACCTTGATCCCCGCCGGCGCGAGGACCGCCACCGCTGAAGGCTTGACGGCTGGCTCACTAGTCAGAACCGATCCCCCCCCCATGGAATGGCCGAGGAGGAAGAGTTTGTTTACGGTCAGGCCCCGAACCTTGGTGAGCCAGTCGATCACATCGTTGATTCCGCTGGACCCCGCACGCGGAGAGACGAAAACCCATTTCCGCTTCAGCGATTCCGTCACGGCTTCCCCGCGACCGTAGGATTCGAAGAACATGTTTTCCGATCCGCCAGCCCCATGAGCGGCGATGACGACATTGACCGCTTCTCCGGTCTTGCCTCGCAGCGTGCGCGGGAACTGGGCCCGGAAGGTCGTGGCTCCGTGAACGGCGTAATACACCTGCTCCTGGTCGGAGATCTTCTGCTTTTGCTCAGAGACGTTCTCGGCGCTGAACAAATACTGAATCAGGGGCAGCTCTACTTCCTGGGCGCGCGCGTCACCGAGGAACTTGGTGAGGAGTTGGCCATTCACCCGCCCAAATGGATCGTCGCTTCGCGTTAGCGCCTCGACGCGGGCTTTGTAGTTACGGACGAAGCTGAGGTAGACGAATCGGGTGTCTTCGCCGGCCCGGACGGGCAGCAGATAGCCGACTTCCTGGTTCTGTCGCAGTTCCGGATTCGATTCGCTCGGATTAATGACCAGGGAGCCGTCTTTGCCCGGCTTCAGATCGACGAAGCGGGACCCACTGCCGATGCGGACCGGAACAACCGAGTTGGGCTGATAGGTCCACGTCAAGCGCAGCCTGACGCTGGCGCCCGGCTCGTAAAAGGGAGATTCGCTTCGGATGCTAAGCGCATCGGCGGCTCGCGGAGAGCGACCCTCGAGTTTGGCCACGGCGCGGTCCAGAGACTCCGCCGCCTCATTGTATTTACCGCTGAAGAAGCTGGTTACCCCGGTTGAAATGTCCGCCACCGCGTCACGTTTCCGCTCGGGCTTTTCCGTGGAGAGCCAGGCGACATCGAGTCGCTTCAGGCGTTCGGCCATCTCGTAGCGGCCGGCATTCGGCTGCTGCATGATCGCCAGGGTCAGTAGGACGGCGATGGGCATGTTTGTATTGTACAGACTCTCACGGCTCTTCGGAGTTTCGTCTCAGAAACTCAGGTCGGCCAAGACCGATAGCGTGCACCGGGCTGAAGACCGGCGTGGGGGGCGGAGGCGGCGGCGTCCATCCAGCCGGTGAAATCGTGGCTGCGATTCACCACCAGTCCGGGCCGCCATCTCGCCAAGGACGCGGCGACCAGGGATGCGCCGGGGCCGTCGGCGGTGACTTCCCGGGTGACGATTGTGGGATCGCCCTTGCCGACGAGCGTTTTCATCGACGCGATCATCGCGGTGAGGGCGTCTCCGCCTACGCCGACGGATTCCCATCCGTCCGGCGCTCCGGGCAACATCAGGTGCAGGATCTCACCGAGAAACTCGGCGGAACTTAAGCCAATCGCGCACAGCAGGCTTGCATCCAGTTCACGGAAAGGAAGATTGATCGTTCCGGCGGCACCGGCTCCGTCGGTCAGGGTGTAGGTTTCCGCCTGCTTGGGAGCGTCCATGCGGCCGTATTTGCCCCAGGGCGTTAGCTCGGGGGCGGCGATAGGATAGGGCTCGTTCAAGACCCGGCCCAGCAGATTGGTAAAAGTCTCGACTCCCGACCCGCCATACATGGCATTCGAGGCGAGGGCGTCGCCGAGGACTTCGAGCATGTACGGCTCAACAGTTCCAGAAACGGCGTGGCGGACGAGTCCATCGGTCAGGGGAATGGGCTCGTAGACGTAGGGCTGGTTCTTGCCTGCGGCCAAGTGTTCCAAGAAGAAAGCGGCGGCGGCTTCCCGCATGCGGCGGTTGTAGTCCACCGGACCGTAGAATTTTTCAACCCGAACATTCGCTTGCTTCGAAGCTTTCCTGAGTTTGTCGGCGGTTTTCTGAAGGCTGTCGGGGGAGTTGACGGGGTCGTCTGAGCATCCCATGAGCATCACATTCGCGGGCGAGCGCATGCCGAGGACATCGGAATAGTCGCCGGCAAATGCGATTCCGGGAGCCTGGCACCAAGCGGCGCTGGGCCGAGGAATGACCTCGATCGACCCTGCCGCGCAGGCGATCGCACAGGCGGTGACGCGCTCATCGAGCGCATAGAGGAGGGTTGCGGCTTCGCCGCCCGTTCCAAAGCCGTTGACGCCAACGGGGACATTTGGATGTGCCGCTAGGGCCCAGTCCAGCACGCGCATGGCATCCCAGACGTATTGGCCGATGGGTGGCAATCCCATGCGCAGGCTTGTCTCCCAGGCATCGCCGGTCTGGTCCCGCTCGCTGTCGATCGTGGCCAGCCATTTGCCCGGCGGCTCGATCGAGATGACCGTGAATCCTTGGCGGGCGAGGGAGATGCCGAAAGCCTGCATCGCCGGGTTTGCTTTGCCGTTCGGGAGAACATCTACGAGGTTCAGGATGATGGGGCCGCCCTGATGCCGATAGACGAGCAAGGGCACGGCCAGGCCGGGGCGGGATTCGATAACGTGTCGTTCGACGGTCACGCCGTCGATATCGACGGATTCCCGCGAAGTCGCGGTCAGTTCCGTGCGGGGCGGCATCGGGAACAGCCCGAGGGCACGCTCCAAACGTTCGCGCTCCCCTTCGCCGGGCTTCTTCTGAGCTAACTCCCGGATTCGGGCGAGGACCATGCGATTGAGGACGACTGCGTCTAGCACGACCTTAACTTACCTGGTTGCTCATCGGCTCCAGAATGCTTGGCGGCTTGACCTATGCGCTGCGGGGCACGTTGCATCCCCGCGCTCCCTTGACTTTGGGTTACTTTTTGAAGGTGTTGCCTATGGCGGTTTACGAGGCGACTTCTTCTTCTTTTGCTTCGTCTTCGCCGACGAAGTTGGACTGCACGTTGTTCATTTCTAGCTGCATCTTCACGAGCTTGGCGTAGATGCCGTTCGGCTTGGCGAGCAGCACCTCGTGGGTTCCGATTTCGGCGATTCGGCCCTCGTCCATGACCACTAGTCGGTCCGCGTTCTTAAGGGTCGATAGGCGGTGGGCGATGGCGAAGACGGTGCGTCCGGAAACC
>JBKJIP010000209.1:0-3473 GCA_046598515.1 Fimbriimonadaceae bacterium
AACGGGGACGGTTGGTCGGTAGTTTCGAGGTGTCGGCGCGAGTTTGGGATTGTGGCACCCCTCCGGGGAGCTTGAGATTCTGCTCTCATTTCCAGGGGAAACGCTTCGCTCAATCCCTGGCTAGTCGTTGTGTGTCCCCTAACGGGGACGGCTGGTCGGTAATCCCGATGCCGTCATCCGGCTGAAAGAGTCAAGACTCGCTGGAGATTTAGCCTGCCAAATCTACGAGTAATTTATGAGCTCCTAACAGTCACGCGCTATCATATAGGGGATGTTTGGACTCGTCTCGTTGCTTGCCCCGCAAACTCACCTGGCTACTTTGCAGCCCATCTCGATCGACGGCATGCTCTGTCATCCGTCTCGCCTGATGGTGAAGCTCGACGATATCGGCCGCACTTACGACCTCGCCCAGCGTGGATATCGCGTCATTCGATCCTTCGACGAGATTGGATGGGCCGTAATCGAGACCGAGCCGGGCAACTTGCTGGCCGTCCGATCCCAGCTTGGGATGGAAGCGGGAGTCAAGCGGGTCGATCTGGACCGCGCCGCCCTGCCCGCTTATACGCCGAACGATCCCAAGTGGCCCGATATGTGGCACGCCAGGAAGATAAAGGCCGATCTCGCATGGGATATCTCATTCGGATCGAACACGGTGACCGTCGCCATCATCGACACGGGCGTCAACACCGCCCATGAGGATCTCGCCGCCAACCTTTGGGTCAATGCGGACGAGATCGCGAACAACGGCATCGATGACGACAGCAACGGCTACATTGACGATCGAAATGGCTACGACTTCCCCTATAACGATCCGATCCCGAACGATGTGAACGGCCACGGAACTGCTTGCGCGGGCTTGGCCGCTGGCGTGCAGGATAACAGCAAGGGCATTACGGGCGTAGCACCGAAGGCAAAGATTATGAGCCTCAAGGCCTCGACCGATGCCGGCTACTTCTATGACTCCAACAACGTAGCCGCCTATCTGTACGCGGCGGACAACGGGGCCAAAGTCATCTCCTGCAGCTTCTTCTCCGATCGCGTCAGCCAGAGCGAGCGGGATGCGATCGATAACATTTGGGGTCGCGGAGTCTTGCCGGTGGTCGCAGCCGGTAACGATAACGCCGTCCTGCCCTTTTATCCGGGTGGATATGAGAACGTTTTGAGCGTCGCCGCAACAACAGAAACGGACGCGCGCGCCGGATTCTCCAACTACGGCTCCTGGGTCGACGTGGCTTGTCCGGGCGTCAACTTACGGTCGACGAGCGCGGGCGGCGGCTATACGGATAGCTTCGGCGGAACGAGCGGCGCGACGCCCCAAGTGGCCGGCCTTGCTTCTCTGATCATGGGCATGAACGGGTCGTTGACCAATCAGGAAGTTCGAAATGCGATCGAGGACTCGGCAACTGTCTTGTCGACAGATTTCTCGAACTACGGCAGGATCGACTGCGAAAAAGCGCTCAAAGTCGTGAATGGCACCCTGACGGCCCCGAAAAAGCCATCGAAGGTTCGCTACATCACTCCCCTCGTTGCCGAAGTTGGCAGCGGCCAGTTTATGACGGCCCGGATGTATGGCCGCGGTCTGGGCTCCCCCCACGTTGTGAAGATCGTCAACGCCGGCCGATACCTTCCGATTTATACGCAAACCCGCGACTACATCGACTTTGGCTTGCCCAACGGTTGGTCCTCGATTGCGGTTCTCGTCGACGGATCCAAGGTGGCGGGCATCGCCCGGCCCAAGACGGGCAATACGACCTTCACATTGACGGAAGGGTCGACGAAGGGCGCGAGCCTGACGGGTGGCTTCACCGAAACCTCCGCTCAGGACAGCACCTACATGCAGGTCGGCCGGCAGGGAAGCGGACTCATCCGCATGGAAGGAACTCTCCGACGGTTGCCGGCGACTTCGAACACCATGGTGTTCCGATTTGCTCGGCTCTACACGGGAACGATCGCGGGAACGGAGACCGTGCAGGTTTACGACTGGTCGTCCGGCTCCTATCCTTATGGGAACTGGGTAACGCTGAAGACGACGAATCCGGTTCCTCGCACGAACACGGTTCTGTTTATCAATGTTCCGAATGCGACCCGGTTCGTCGATCCCGAAGGCACGATGCTCTTCCGAGTGGACTGCAACGGAACGACATCGAACGGCAAACTGCTGATAGACATGTTGAATGTTCGGCCGATGTAGTCCGCTCTGTTCCGACAAGTCTGTGTACGATGCCGGGGCACAAGCATCCCCGGCCCACATTGGCTTCATTTTTTGCATGGTCTGGGGCCAATCAGCACGCTCCAGGCGGTAGCATAGCGTCGGGGACGCGGTGCTCCCGCGTATTTGCTTTTATGATGTTTGGACTTAAATCCAGGCAGGGTCGCGCGGCCGCGATCCTGTTCTTAGCTCTCACAGTTACAGCCGCATCGACTCAAACTAAGGCTAACTGGCCGCTTGCGGACCGGTTCACCACTGAAAATCTCCGACCCTACGTTTACAGCATGAGCGTAGCCCCGGGGTGGATCAACAAGACCAGTCAATTTTGGTACACCTGGCGCGATAGCAATGGCGTCAAGTTCTACCGTGTCGACCCGGCGTCCAAAAAGAAGACACCTCTCTTCGACAGCGCAAAGATGGCTTCGTTGCTTTCTGAGGCGCTCAAGAAACCGTACGATGTCACGAACTTGCCGATCACGACGGTGACCTTCGACGATAAGGACGCCAAGATCATTCGGTTCACCGTCGAGGGCACGCGTTTCGAATACAACACCGAAAAAGAAGAACTCAAGAACCTCGGGCGAGCCACAGCTCCGGCTGCAGGTGCACCTGCAGCCGGCGGCGGACAAGGCGGGAATCGCGGTGGCGGCGGTGGTCAGGGCCAAGGTGGTGCCAATGCGCTCAACCGGGATTTCCGAAACTATTCGCCCGATCGCAAGGCCTATGTTTACGCGCAAGATCACAACCTCTTCTATGTAGGCGTTGTCGATGAAAAACCGCAGGAACCGGTCCAGCTAACGAAGGACGGCGCGAAGGACTACAGCTTCGGCAGCCGAGCGGCCCAGGACGAGGTCCGCCAGCAATTCCAGCAGCAACAACAACAGCAAACGGAAGGCGAAGAAAACCAAGGCCAGCAGCAGACGAATCCCAATGAACAGCGGGTTCGAGCCAACGTCACCTGGTCAAAGGATTCGAAGCGGTTTTACGTCACTCGAAACGATTCGCGAAAGGTGAAAGACCTGTTCCTCGTGAACTCGCTGTCCGAACCTCGACCGACGCTCATGACGTACAAGTACGCCATGCCGGGCGAGGCGGATGTGTCCCAGGTCGAATTGTTCGCGTTCGACCCGGACAAGAAGGAGCTGGCGAAACTGGCGGTCGAGAAGTGGAAGGATCAGCGCTTGATGAACTTGCACTTCCAAGACACGACTTCGGACACTCTAAGGTTCGTGCGCCGGGGTCGCCTTCAGCGGAACCTCGAGTT
>JBKJIP010000219.1:0-5134 GCA_046598515.1 Fimbriimonadaceae bacterium
ATCGGCTTTTCATGGTGTCCGGCTCCGTCTATGCGGAGTTTCTTGAACCACAGAGGGGACGCAGGAGGGCACAGAATTGGCTTCTTCCTCTTTGCGACGTTGCGCTTTTGCGTGAGAATGCTTCTGCTCTCGGGAAGCAGTCGCCGCGGCACGAGCATCCGCGGCCCACATTGGGTTTCGCGCTGCCCCTAGACCTCTGGTTCTTGCGCAACCAAAGCGACGGGCGCGACCTCAGACTTCCTTTCCCGAAATTCGACGGCGGCCTTCACCAATCCTGCAAACAGCGGGTGGGGGCGATTCGGCCGGCTCTTAAACTCGGGATGGGCTTGGGTGGCGATGAAGAAGGGGTGGGCGGGGACTTCGACCATCTCGACCAATCGATAGTCCGGCGAGACGCCCGAGATAACCATGCCGTGCTCGCCGAGGAGCTCGCGGAAGTCGTTGTTCACTTCGTACCGATGGCGATGGCGCTCTTCGATTCGCGTCGAACCATACACCTTGTGTGACTTGCTCCCGTGAACCAAGTTGCAGGGATAGGCGCCGAGGCGCATCGTGGCGCCCTTGTCGGTGACACCCTTCTGCTCCGGAAGGAGGTGAACGACGGGGTACGGCGCGTTCGGGGCGACTTCTTCCGAGTTCGCGCCCTCGAGGTTGCACACATTGCGGGCGTATTCGATGACGGCCATCTGGAGTCCGAAGCAAATGCCAAGGAAAGGCAGGTTTTTCTCACGGGCGTACTGGATAGCGTGGATCTTCCCTTCCACACCGCGCTCTCCGAAGCCGGGGGCGACGATGAGTCCGTCGACATCGCGAAGGAACTCCTCCGCCGGCTTGTTACCTTCCAAAGCGTCGCTCTCAATCCAGTGGATGTCAACACGGGCGTCATTCGGGATTCCCGCATGAATCAGGGATTCCGCGATCGACTTATAGGCATCGCCGTTCTGGGTGTACTTGCCCACGACCGCGATCTTGGTTCGCTTTGTGGGATTCTTTAGAGTCTCCACAAGGCTCGCCCATTCGGAGGTTTGCGGCTCCCCGCTTTCAAGGCCAAGGCGATCGCAGACGAAATCGCCCAGGCCCGCGTTTTCGTAAACGAGGGGGACTTCGTAAATCGTCTCGACGTTCAGCGATTCGACGACGGCGCGGCTGGGCACATCGCAGAAGAGGCTGATCTTCTCCTTCACGTCCTCATCGAGGGGAACCTCGGTGCGGCAGACGAGCACGTCGGGCGAGATGCCGATCTCGCGGAGTTTGTAGACGCTGTGCTGGGTCGGCTTGGTCTTAACCTCACCCCATGGTCCAACTTGGGGGACGAGCGTGACATGGACGTACAGCGTGTTCTCGGGGCCGACATCTTTGCGCATCTGGCGGATGGCCTCGAGGAAGGGAAGGCTCTCGATGTCGCCGACGGTGCCGCCGATTTCGGCGATCACGATATCGGCTTCCTGCTCGGCAGCCACTTTGTGGATGGCGGTCTTGATCTCGTTCGTGACGTGCGGGATGACCTGCACAGTGGCACCCAGATACTCGCCCCGGCGCTCGCGCTGAATGACTGCCTGATAGACCTTGCCCGTCGTGATACTGCTGCTACGCGAGCAGGAGACATCCATGAACCGCTCGTAATGGCCTAGGTCCAGATCAGTCTCGGCACTATCGTCGGTGACGAAGACTTCGCCGTGCTGGAAGGGGTTCATCGTGCCCGCGTCGACGTTGATATACGGATCGAGCTTCATGGGGGCAACGGTAAAGCCGCGATTGCGCAGCAGGCGACCCAAAGAAGCGGTCGTGATCCCCTTTCCAATAGAACTCACAACACCGCCGGTTACAAAGATAAATTTCGTCGCCATATCGTCCCTTCCCCTGCCAAGAGACGCACGACGACGGGCGAAGTGGCGTGGGGTTTTTCGAATTATACGCCCTGTTGGAGAGATTTGGGCGAGTTTCTTGCGGGCTTTAGTGCCGCAGAGGGCGGGGCTCAGATTCCGTTGAATCTGGCTGAAGCTGTTTCTAAAGATAGCTTCCAAGGAGCGTCAGTCTTCAAATCGGTTTCTCCGCCACGTAGCCGTAGATCTCTTCAAGGTCCCGGATCGCAGGCAGAGAGAGCGTGTGAGCGCTCATTTGAACTTAGAGCGATCCTTCGACTTGAGGTGGGTCAGGATCTCCTCAGAAGTCATCTGCACTGTCTTGCCTTCCCGCACAGCCTGGCAATCCCACAGCGATATCCGCCTTCAGCGCGGCCAGCCTCGCCTCCCGATCCTGATCTTGTTGATGCAGTAGGCGCAACCCGGCCCGGATCACTTCGCTCTGATTCCCGTAGAGTCCCCGCTCCACATAGCCCTGCACGATTCGCTCCAGCTCGGGCGTCAGAGACACGTTCATGGTCTTGCTCATGACGTAAGGATACGCCATTTGTTGACAATTATTGCCAACAGTCAGTCGCGATCGAAATACTTGTCGAGCGGACTCTGAGCTTCGTAGAACTGGCCCAGGGCCAGGCGCTTCGCATGAACATCGGCGAAGATGAGCGTCGCCCGCTTGGCTGGCTCGGTCAAGGGTCGGCCCCAGCAGTCAGTCGAGGGCATCGACGGGGCGAGCATAAACTTGCCCTCGTCTCCGCACCAGGAGCCCGGAACGCTGGCTTTTGCCGCGCCAAAAAGGACAGTATCGGCCGGTTCGTTCACCGCGCTCTGGTTGAAAGCGTAATGATCGTTCGCGTTCGAAAAGTCGAGCGCGAAGGTCGTCAAGTAGCCCGCGTTGTAGCCGAAGTGAGCGGTCTGGGCCCCGCTTGCGTCCTTTTCGTTCAGGCCGCAGCCGGGGCATAGCCAGACTTGCTTGTTTTTGACATAAGGGTCGATGATGTCGTGCCAGATGATCGTCGTCGTAGCCGTTCCATATGCCGCGAGAGGATAGGTGTCATCCGAATCCGAGGAATACAGTTGGACGGCAATCGCGAGGTTGCGCGCATTGGACATGCAGGCGCTCGCCTTCGCCGCCGCCTTGGCCTGGCTGAAAACCGGGAACAAGATGGCGGCGAGGATCGCGATGATCGCGATCACGACGAGAAGCTCGATCAGTGTAAAGGCACGTTTGAGCATCAATAGAGCGAGTTCGGGAAGTAGAAGTCTTTCGCGTTCGCCGGAGTAACCAGTTCGAGCTTGATCAGGATCTGCTTATCCGAGTCGGCGATCTTCTTGCCGTTCTTCAGAATCTCGACGCACTTGTCGACGGCTTGGGCCGTCATGCTGGGCGGGTAGGTCACGAGCGCCGGATAGAGGGGATCGCCATCCATCACGCGCTTGACGATTTCCTTCTTGCCGCCGCCGCCGAGCATCCAAATGTTCTTGTCCCGGCCGGCTTCCTTCAGCGCTTGCTCCGCGCCTTCGCTCATGTCGTCATCCGAAGTCCAGATCGCGTCGACCTGCTTGTGCTTCAGAAGCATGTTCTGGATGACCTTATAGGACTCGTCTCGGCTCCAACGGCCGGGCTGAGAGTCGAGGACTTCGATTCCCGGGTTGGCCTTGAAGACGGCCATGGCGCTATCAAATCGATCGGTGTCGACCGTGCACGGCACGCCGCGAAGAATCAAGATTTTGCCCTTGCCGTTCAGCTTCTTGACGATGTAGTCGGCGGACATCTTGCCGAACTCTTTGTTGTCACCGGCGAGATAGACATCGGCGACGGGCTCCGTGAAGCCACGGTCGACGTTGACGATCAGGATGCCGCGATCGTGAAGTTCCTTCGCCTTCGGCGTCAGGGGGCCGCTCTCGTGAGCGAGAACGACGAGAGCGTCGATTCCCTTCGTTGCGAGCGTATCGAGGTCGTTGACCTGTTCGTCCGGAGTTTGGGCCGTTTCGATCGTCCACTCAATATCCGGATACTTCTTGGAAGCTTCGGTCGCCCAGTACAGGGCACCGCCGGTCCAACCGTGGTCCGCCGCCGGGACGCTGATCGCGACCCTAAATTTCTTGTCGCCGCCCGACGTGGGCGTTCCTGATGTCGTGGTCGTGGTATCTCCACCGCCGCCGCCGCTGCATCCCATGGCCATGCCGAGCACCATGGCTCCGGCGCACGCAAATAAGCTGATCCTCTTGAGCATGACCTGCATTATACGTTGCGACTTCCCCGTTGTAGGAGAACGGCGATCAGAATTACCATGCCTTTGACCATGCCCTGGTAGTGGCTGTCCACGCCAAGGTAGCCCAACATGATGTTGATGATGCCAAGAAGCAGCACGCCGACCACCGTTCCCCAGATTCGGCCATAGCCGCCGGCGAGGGGCGTTCCGCCGATAACGACGGCGGCAATCGCATCAAGTTCGAAGAATGTGCCCGTCGATCCCGAGCCGATCGCATTCATTTTTCCGGACTGCAGAATCGCGGCGACGCCAACCATAAAGCCGCTCAGCATGTAGGTCAGAACTTTCACGCGGTCGACAGGAATCGCGCTGTAACGGGAGGCGCGCTCGTTAGCGCCGACGGCGATCGCGTAGCGACCGTAACGGGTTCGATTCAAGATGAAAGATCCGAGAGCGATCATCAGGAAAAACGCGAGCATGCCGTAGGTGATAACGAGATCGACGGTCGGCGTGATCTTGATGAAAGGAAGGTGGATGCCTTCGGACCCGATCGCGGGCCAAGTCTTCGAACTGGGAGATCGAATCTCGCCGCCGTTCGCGAGGGCGCTGGTGGCGGATCGGAAGGAGATCATTCCGATCAGGGTCGTCACAAAGGGGGTTACCCTCCCAAGGGTGATCACGATGCCTTGCAACGCGCCCGCGGCGACGCCGATGCCCAGCATCGACACGATCCCCAGGATCGCGGCTGTGGTTTCGGGCATGCCGCTGTTCATGAACTTCGTCATGATCATCAGCCCAAGGGCGCCGACGAAGGCGACGAGACTGCCGACAGCGAGGTCGATACCGCCCGTGATGATCACGAACGTCATCCCAATGGCGAGCACGCCGACGGCGACGTTCTGATTCACGACGTTGCGGAGGCTCTCCGGTTTAAGGAAAAGGTCGGTCTTCCAGATCGCGGAAACCAAGAACAAGATCAGGAAGGCGACGAGAACGCCGTATTTGCTAAGCAGCCCCTTCATGTTCCACCCCCGCCGCGAGCATCATGATGTTTGATTC
>JBKJIP010000371.1:0-4095 GCA_046598515.1 Fimbriimonadaceae bacterium
ACGCTTTGCGCAGACCGATCTTCGAAACTAGCCAGCCGCCGGCGATGCCGCCGATGATGATGCCGACTACCCCCACGAACGAGCTGATGACACCGATCTGTTCATTGGGAAGGGCAAGGCCGCCTTTGTCGATCGCGTCCTTCAGGAAGAGGGGAGTGATCTTGCCCACCATCGCTTCCGGGAACCGGTAGAAGACGATAAAGAACAGAATCCAAGCGAATCCGGTTTGCTGGGTAAACGAACCAAGGGCGACCCCTGTCTCGCTGCCCTTGATCATTCGGCGCGCTCCGATCGCGCTGACAACCACGAAGAGGGCGCAGATCGCGAGTTGGAAGAACTCGGCCGCAATGCCGGTCGGAGATGCCCCGCCGAGAACGGGGATCTTGTTCACTTCCGGGATCATCCATCCCTTCCATTGCCCTTCCGGATCGGCTCCCTGGGAAGCCCAAGAGCCATGGGCGACTAGGCGCACCACCGCGTTCAGAAAGAAGTAGCCGCTCAACCCGAGGGCGATCAGAAGCAGAGTACGCCCGATGCTCGCGCCAACCTCGCGCTTATCCTCATTTCGAGGGGCATCGGCCTCCGGCTTGGGCATCAGGAAACGGGCGGCGACGAGGCAAACGATGTAGGCTCCGCCTCCAATTAGCAAGACCGTCGACCACGCGGCTCGTGGGTCCATTCCTCCGGGACCTTTCATCAAAAGACCCGCGATGAGTACGAGAAACGCGATACAAAACAGTCGCCCCAGCCGATAGAAGGTCGACATGATGCCCGCGAACTGGGCTTGTTCAGTGCGGTCCATGGCGGTGATGGCGAACCCATCCATGGCGGTGTTGCAGAGGGCGCTCATCATCGCCGTACCCGCCAAGATCATGAGGCTGAACTCGAATGCCTGGGGCATGCGCATGGCGAATGCCAAGACGACCAAGCAAGCGCCGATTCCAAGCTGCATCGCCTGGATCCACCAGCGCTTAGTGAAGTTCAGATCGACCAACGGGCCGAGCAGCATCTGGAGTGACCAAGGCAGGGCGATCAGCGAGGTCCAGCGGGTGATCGACTCGTTCGCGATCCCCAGGTCCTTGTAGAAAATGACCGCGAGTTCCTGCACGACCGCCACGGGCATCGCCTGCAGGAAATAGAGGATCGGGATGTAGGTCCAGGGGCTGCGCCGGTTCAACGATTATGCAGACGAGCAAACTACGGGGAAGGGCGCTTCGCCTTATTCGAAGGGCAGGTTTCCAGACTCATCGGGGGGCTTCGGCCGGTCCTTCTTTTTGTCCGCCAGGCCCATCAGAGCTTCGCGCGCGGCGGTGGACTTGGAGTAAGCGCTCATATCCACGAGGGCGCCGATATACACGCAGAAGGTAGCGCCCAAGGCGAGGAGCGGGCCGGTGTGAACATCACCCTTGCTCGTGGCCAGGGCCGTGAGCGATTGGATGCCCGCGGGCGAGAAGATCAGCAGGAAGACCCAGAGAAGGATGATGCAGATGCCCTTAACGGTTTGACCCGTAACGAGCTGGCCCAAGCCGGGGAGCAGGGCGGTCATGATTGCCGCACTCTTGGCGCTGGCGGAGACCTCTTGGACTTTCAGCATGGCCGCCGCAGGGGCGGCTTCGGAGCGGAAAACGAGGTCAGCCAGCTTGCCGTCGGCCGAGTGATTCTTGGGATCGATTTTTCGGGCGAGTCGATACAGTCGCTTCGCTTCTTCGGATTTCCGGTTGGAGAGCGCTTCGTCCGCCTGACACTCGACGACATAGGTGTAGCCCGGCGCGAGCTGTACGGCCTCCGTCAAATAGCGTTCGGCGAAATCCTTGTTTCCCCGCTGTTTCTCGAGCCGATAGCGCTGCAGCAGCTTGTCGGCCTCTTCCTTTTGGGAATCGGTCGGGGCAGGCGGCAGTTCTTCCTCAGACTTGTCTGCCTGCGCGTCAGGCGGAACCTCATCCTTGGGTTCGGGCACATCAGTGGGCACGGTGACGGGAGTCGCGGCTGGGGTCGCGGGCGAGCTAGCGGCTTGCAACTGTTCGCGGAGACGCTTAGTCTCTTCTTCGAGCTGCTGAAGCCGGGCGAGCGCCTCGCTCGGGTCTACCGGTTGTCCGGGTTGGGCTGCATTGTTTTCCAAAGCGTCTCCAGATCGTAAAACTGCCGCTGCTCATCTTTCATCACGTGGAGAACCACGTCCCCGTAGTCTTGAAGAATCCAGCCGCCAGGGCCGCCCTCGGTGCGCAAGGGTTTTTCCTTGAGCTCCCGCATCTTCTCCTCGACTCGGTCCGCAATTGCGGAGAGCAAGCGATCATTCGATGCACTACAGACGATGAAGAAGTCCGCGATGGAGGTCTTGCTTCTCACATCGAGCGTTTGGATATCTTCGGCTTTCATGTCGTCGGCTACGCCGACTATTAAATTTACTTTTTCTTCGGTTGTCATTCAGAGTCCGTAGAGCTTGTGCTTCTTGATGTAATCGTACACTTTGGACGGGACGAGGTGGGCGAAAGGACGCTTCTCCTCGCTTCTAAGTCGAATATCGGTGGCGGAAATTTCACTTTCCGGCATCTGGATCCAATCGATTTGATCCGCAAACTCGGACGGAACCTTCGAGAGAATCTCATCTTTCTTATACGGCGGCCGGATGGCAACCGCGAGGCGGGCGACCTTCAGAATCTTATCGGGGGCTTTCCACTCCTGGAAGGTTCGGAGGGAGTCCGCCCCCACAATCACCCAGTATTCGCCCGGCTTCACGTGGGCGAGTTCGCTCAGGGTGTCGATCGTGTAGCTAGGCCCGCCTCGGCCAACTTCGATATCGCTCATCGCCATGTCCTTCTCGCTTTCAAGCGCGAGACGGACCATTTCCATGCGGTGTTTGGCCGCTTCCGATCGCGCCCGTTTGAGCGGGTTTCGGGCGACGGGAATCCAGAGAACCTCATCCAGTTCAAGTTGCTCCATCGCCGCTCGGGCCAAGGCGAGGTGAGCGTGGTGCGGCGGATCGAAGGTGCCCCCGAGGATGCCAATTTTCAAGCTCGCACCGTAAAGATGGGGTTTGGGGTCTGGGGTTTGGGGTTTGGGGTTAGGAACAAATCAAAGGGAGTGCTAGGATGCAACGTGCCTCGCAGCGCGTAGAACAAAGCCTTGGCAAGGTTGCCCCAAACCCCAGACCCTAAACCCCAAACCCTAATAATCCGCTTCATACGCAAACTGGAACTCCCCGATGCGGACGTTGTCGCCATCTTTGGCTCCCATCTCTTCGAGCCGCGTTAAAACGCCGATGCGGTCGAGGCGACGGTGAAGATACCTTAGAGCCTCCGAGTTTTTTAGGTCTGTCATGGCGACCATGCGCTCGATGCGCTTTCCGGTCACAACGAAGCCAGCCTTTTCTTCCTCGACATCCCAGACCCCTTCGTCGGTCGAACGGCCAAGCGGCATGACGACCTGCACCTTTGGCTGGCTCGCGGCCTGCTCTAGGATGCCGGCCAAGGCGTGGAGCAAAGGATCGAGGCCTTTTCCCGAAACTCCGGAGATGGGAAAGATTTTCGCTTCATCGCCCAGCTTTTCGCTGAATCTAGCAACTAACTCTTGGAGAGAATCTTCGTCAATGACGTCGATCTTGCTGAGGGCGATCAAACGCGGCCTTACCCAGATTTCCTCGGAATACTGCTTCAGTTCTGCCTCGATCAAGTCATAGTTCGCGACCGGGTCGCTCTCATCAATCGGCATGACTTCTACGAGGTGCACGAGCACGGATGTGCGCTCGACGTGTTTCAGGAACTGGTGACCCAATCCACGGCCCTCGGCCGCACCTTCAATCAGACCGGGCATATCGGCGACGGTGAACGACGTGTTCGCAAACGAGACGACGCCGAGATTCGGCACGATTGTCGTGAAAGGGTAATCGGCGATCTTCGGCTTGGCCGCGCTGATTCGGCTGATCAGCGTGCTCTTGCCCGCATTCGGCAGCCCGATCAATCCAACATCGGCGAGCAACTTCAGTTCGAGCTTCGCCTTGATCGTCTCGCCAGGGGCACCTTTCTGAGCAAGGGTTGGGGCTTGGCGAACGCTGTTCGTATAGTGCAGATTTCCGAACCCACCGCGGCCGCCTTTGCA
>JBKJIP010000333.1:0-16134 GCA_046598515.1 Fimbriimonadaceae bacterium
CCCCGAGCCCGGAAGTGGCTGGGATCGCTCTTGAACAATACAGCTTGGTCTTATCACGACAAGGGGCTCCATGAGCTGGCCCTGGACCTCTTTCAGGAGGCGCTGGAATTCCGGGAAAAGGAAGGCGACCCCGAGCGAATCCGCATCGCTCGCTGGAGCGTGGCCAGGTGTTTTCGCTCCATCGGCCGCTTCGGCCCGGCCCTTATCATGCAGCGAGCTCTGCTTCTCGGCAACGAGAAGGACGGCTATACGCATGAGGAGATCGCGGAGAATATGGCGGGTTTGGGGCAGTTGCAGGAGGCGAAGCCGCATTTCGCGCGGGCCTATGAGCTTCTGAAAGAAGATCCTTGGTTTGATGATAAGGATCGGCTGTTGCGACTACGGACTATGGGCGGGGTTTAAAGGTCTTCAGATGTAGACTCAACTGCCGATGATAATTGACGGCTCGCACTCTTCGCCAGGCGATCAGCAGGAAGATGGCGGCAAGACCGAGAATGGCGGGCATGACGAACCAGATCGAAGGATACGGCACACTCGTGCCGCCGCCTTGAACTTGAAGACCGAACGGGGTCCCGCCGTTCGTCTTGAGGATCGCCTTGAACAAGCCGTTGCAGAGGCCGTCTACGTTGCCGTAGACCAGGTTCGTGGCCGCACTGACGGCCGCTGCGGGCGGCTCGCTGCCGCCGAGATTCCTTTCGTTCGAGATCACGAAAGTAGGCGGCGTCAAGATCAGGGAACTGGCGTCGTATACAGCGAGGCATAGGTTTGACACCGAAGGGTCCGCAAGCGTAATCGTGCCTCGCACCGAATTCTGACCCGCTACTGAAGCTTGTTCAGTGTCAGGGAAAAGTCGAAATCTTGGATGACATAGCCTCCAGCTTGCTCATCCCAAAATAAATCTTTCCCGAAGTGCCTCAAGGACATAGAGGTTAGCCACGGCAAGCGCAGTTAAGTCGCAGGAGCATTATCACCTTCAAAAATTGGCCCATCATCATCTCCTGGATTCAACATCCCGTGAAAATGTCGCCACAGGATCGGAATAATCGCGGCAAATGGCAAGGCCAGGAAGGCTCCAACCATCCCCAGCAGTGAGGCGCCCACGAGGATAGAGAATAGTACGGATAGGGGCGACAGATTAAGTGCACGGCCATAGACACGAGGCACGACTAGGTAGTTCTCAATCTGGTGGTAAATGAGGAGGGCAATTAGGACATACAACCCCTTCTGATCTTTTTCGGCGTAGGCACTGACCACCGGAGGAATCATTCCGAGCACCGGCCCTGCGATGGGAATAGCGTCGGCAATTGCCATAAGCCATGCGAGGGCGAGGGCATTGGGAACCCCGAATATCGTGAGTATGATGTACGTTGCCAATCCGGCCAGGAAGGACGTAATTAACTGACCTCGAAGGTACGCCCCGACTTGTTCACCCATTTCGCCAACCATCTGGCGAACCTCAAGACGTTTGCCCCGCGGATACACTTTTACCAATTTCGTCGCCACGTCGGGTCCCTCCACCAGCAGGTACACCGTCAGCATGAGGATCGTTACAAAGCCCGTAACGAGGCCCACCGCGGAAAAAGCCACTTCCTTAACCGCATCTGTGGCTCCTGGGCCAGGAACCGAACTGACCTTAACTTGCCCAATAATCTTCGCAAGCTCTGGCGAGCGCTCAGCAAGCTGAGCCTGCACTTGCTTGGAAAGATCGTTGAACTGGCCACCCAAGGTAGAAAGTTGCGCCGCGAGTGGAGGAATGGTAAGGACGATGAGACCCATAACTCCTGCGAGCAAGGTTAGAACGGCGACGCGCGTCGCAACTTTACGATTGAACTTGTTTCGAACGATGGCGACAAGAGGCGCCAGCGAGGCGACCAGCATCAGTGAGATAACCAGGAGCACTACTACGGGCCACAGCTTTACGAAAACAAAGGCCAGAAACAGGACGAGTACCACTGCGCCTACGCCAAAAAAGATTGCGAGCGCGTGGGCACGCAGCGGGTTTGGAATGATCGCGTCCTCCTTGGGTTCCATCGTCTTTCGTTAAGGACGCCGAAGTGAATGAGTATGGCGCGCAAGATGCTCTTAAAAGAGGCGATTTTCACCTAAGCTACCAGACATCCCACTGCCAACAAGAAGGGCGTATTCGGTTCATCCCGACGCCCTTCGCTACGACTCTTTCTTGCCGCTACAAGTACGACTCCGGCGGGAAGGGAGGCGCGAAGCCTAACCTCAAATTAGCGCCCTTGTCGTCTGTGGGACACACGGGCACCCCCCTCCTACACTTGATTGCTCCTCCTGTAGGTGGGGTGGCAATGTACGACCTACAGGGATTAACTGCCGATGATGTTGACGGCTCGCACTCTTCGCCAAGCGACAAGCAGGAAGATCGCGGCGAGGACGAGGATCGCGGGCATCACGAACCAGATCGATGGATACGGCACGCTCGTGCCGCCGCCTTGAACTTGAAGACCGAAGGGGGTCCCGCCGTTCGTCTTGAGGATCGCCTTGAACAAGCCGTTGCACAGGCCGTCTACGCTGCCGTAGAACAGGTTCGTGGCCGCACTTACAGCGGCCGCGGGCGGCTCGGTGGTGCCGCGGTTGCGGTCATTCGTGATCACGAAGTAGGCGACGCCCATGATCTTCGTGAAGAAGTTGGTCAAGAAGTACACGGCGGCGTAAACCGACCCCGCCATGCGCCCTTGGTTGAATAACGAACTGATTCCCAGCACCAGCGTCGAGTGGAACGCCGCCGCGAAGGGCATGAAGGCGATCACCTTCACGAACAGCCAAGGGTCTTGGCTGACAAAGCCCTTGTCGCGGAAGCTCATCACGCCGTAGAGATAGAAAATCAGGGAGGGCAGGAGCATCGTGATCAGCAGGGGCAGGAAGATGCCCATCCATTTGCCGAGCACGTAGTCCTTCTTCGAAATCGGCTTCGAAAGGTAAACGAGCAGCGCATTCGCCCGGTTATCGTTCGCGATTGCACCCGCGCCTAAGATCAGGGCGATCGCGAAATAGCAGATTTGCCCGAACTGGAAGCCATGCATGAAATGGTCTTTCCAGACGATGGTGGAGAAGAACGTATCCAGCGGATTCGGCCGACCCGCGGGAACGGGCGGGGCGTTGGCGACCATCTGATCCACGATGAACAGGATAAAGATCATCGCGATGTAGTACCAAGCCGAGCCGGCCATGAAGAGCCACATCGACTTCTTCTTGAAGGCGATCAGCATGGTGGAGCGTGCAATCGCCCACCAGCGGTTTTTGATGGGGAGAATCGGCCCGTCGTAGTTGCGATAGCTGAGATCGGCAATGGGACTAGACATTGTTATCGGGCCTCCCGATGGCTTCGAGGAACGCCTCTTCAAGGGAGCGCTCGGCGATGGTGAGACCGCGAACCTGTGCCCCGCTCTCGCGAGCGGCGATCTGGACTAACAGTCGCATGTCCTTCTGGCTTATGCTGGACTGTTGAACCCGGTAAGCGTATGTTCCACGGCGTTCGACAGTCGCGCCTTTGTCCATGAGATAGAGTGGAAACTTATCGTTATCCTCACGTAGCTCAACATCGACCGGATGCCCCTCGATGCGTTTCAGATCCTTGATCAGGCCTTGGGCACGCATGCCGCCGTTCATGACGACGATGACCTGATCACACACTCGCTCGATATCCGGGAGCAGGTGGCTCGATACTAAAACATTGAGTCCCTTGCCATGCGAGACGGACTGGATCAAGTCGAGCATTTCCTCGCGGCCGGCGGGGTCAAGGCCGTGCGTCGGCTCGTCGAGCATCAAGAGCTTTGGACCATGAACGATGGCCTGCGCCAGCTTGATGCGCTGCTTCATGCCCGTTGAATAGGTTTCGACATTTCTGTACCGCGCCTCGCCGAGGCCGCAGTATTCCAAGACTTCATGGGCTCGCCGCATGGATTGATCGGCAGGCATTCCGGCGAGTTCGCCGGCATAGGCGACGAACTGGACCGCGGACATGCCGGGAATGTGGCAGTCCTGCTCGGGCATCAGCCCGATGCGCTGGCGGATATCGCGGTCTTGAGTGGCCACATCATAGCCCAGCACGTTCGCCGTACCACTTCCGGGCTTGACGAAGCCGAGGAGGGTTTTGATCAGCGTGGTCTTGCCGGCACCATTCGGACCGAGCAGGCCGACCGATCCTTCCGGGATCGAGACCGAGAAATTATTGAGAGCCACAAAATTCCCATAGCGCACGGTCAGGTTTTGCACTTGGGCGACGGGCATGGCGGATACTTTACACCGGATGGGGAGAGTCGTGGGGCTTAGGGCATGCGCTCTTTCGATTTAGCGGCGCGTTCCCATAGGGCAATAGTCTGAGCGTCGCGCCGTCTGCGGTCGAGCGCGAGGGCGACCTTCATGGCGATTTCTTCGTAAGTGTCGACTCCGGGGACGTTCTTTTCGATGTAATCGAAGGCTCCCCGACGCATACATTCGACGGCATTCGCGACATTTCCGTAGGCGGTCATGATAATGACCTCGGCGAACAGGTCTCGAGTGAACGCGGCCTGCAAAACTTTAAGGCCCGCCTCCGGGTCCTCGATGCTCATATCGGTGACGATTACGTCAAACTGAGGATCTTGATCCGCGATGAGTTGCGTGCCCTCGGCGGCGGTATCAGCCGAAGAAACCTTGTGCCCGTCCCGGGCCAGCCGGCGTTTAACGGCGGCTAGTACCGCCTCCTCATCATCGATCACCAAAACACGCGCCATATCTTGGTAAGAGTATGGCACCTGCGAGCCCAGTAAGACGGCCTCCCGCCCGCTCCGTGGAGGGCTAAACTCGGGAAGTGCGAATCTCTCGACTGCTCTGCCTCCTGATCCTTGTTCTTGGCTTAACGGCGGCTTCGTTCGCGACGCCCATGCCGGCCCAGATCGCAAAAGCAACGATCGATGCGGAAACGAAACGGGTGGCCCGTAAGCTCGCGAACTCTTGGGTGGATACCGCGAGCGCAACAACGCTCGACCAACTCGCGAACCGCTCCATCGCCTTCGCGGGGATGGTGCCGGGAATCTATGTCGTTTTGGATGGCAAGAGAATGAACGCGGGGCAAGCGCTCATCGATAGCGCCCTGACCATCATCCGGCAGCAAGACAACGCCGCGGACGCCGCCGCTATCCGAAATAGCGTGTACATCCTAAACGAAATCGCCCGTGGTCGAACAACTCGCGGGAAGTAAGGTCGCTACAGGGGTTTCGTTTTCATATCCGCCCATCGGCGGGGATAGCCGCTAGGGGTGGGACCCACCTTGCGGTAGATCGGGAAGGTGCGAGAGGCCTCGATCACCGGGAGGATTCGCTCTTCGATTCGCTCTAGTTTCAGACCGAGAACCTCGGCGAGCCGGTCGATCTCCGCGCGGTCGGTCGGGGTTCGCATGGGGATCACGGCGCCGCGCATCGCGCAGGGGCGGGCACTAAGTTCGAGTTGGAGGCTGAGCGGAGCGAGGGCGCGGCCGGTGACCACTTCGTATCGGCCCGCAATCCGGTAATCCTCGGCTCTCATGAGCATGGTCTCCAGGTTTGGAAGTGGATGCCGCTTGAGGAAGCCGAGCATTTTGTTTCCGGCATCGATGGCGGTAACGAGTAAATCGGGGCGACCCCAAGCAAGCGGCCAGGCGGGGAATCCGGGGCCGGAACCGATATCCAGCACGCGGGAGCCCGGCGGGATCAGGTCGTGGAAGAGCAGGGAATCAATGAAATGGCGAATCCAGCACTCTTCCCTTTTAACCCGGGTCAAGTTCATGACCAAGTTTTGGGTGTACAGGTCCTCCTCGAAAGCGGCAAATCCGGCCATGCGTTCGGGGGTGGGCTCGATCCCTATCGCGCTGAGGGCTTCTTCGAACGTCATGCCCGGGCCTCCATGGCCGCGATCAGGCGCAACGGATCGAGTTTCTCGATCTGGTCGTCACCGACGTCGATCACCTGGTGGGGCGCATAGTTATGCCCCCATTTGGTGGAGGGCGTCGATGCGAAGACACTGACGGAGGGCGTGTCCAGTCCGCAGGCGATATGGACGAGTCCGGTATCGCCGCAAAAGAGTTGATGAAGGCTGGCGATCGTGTCCATAGTTTCTCGAAGCGAGCAGCCTCCAATCTTATCCTCGATTCCCTCTGTGCCAGTCATGGCCAATAAAGCATCGCCATAATCTCGCTCGTCTTTTCCGCCCAAAAGCACGATGGGCCGACCCTGGTCGCGGATCGCTCGCGCAAGTAGGGCGAGATGTTCGGGGCGAATCGCCTTGTGCAACGCCGTGGAGCCGGGCTGAATGCCAATGGCCCTTCCATGCCCAAGATTATTCGGGCGGGTCAGATAGACCCGCTGATCGGGGCACTCCAGTCCAACGGCCCGGCAAAGATCGCCGTAGCACTCGGCCTCGAACTTCTTGGTGTCGTATTGAACTTTGTGCGTCAAGAGTGCGGCACGGCCTTCGGTCGTATGCCCGATTCGTTCGCGGATTCCCGCGAATCGAGCGATCACGGCCGACCGTGCGCTCCTGTTAACAAGGAACACCCGGTCGAATTGGGCTCTCCTGAGTTCACGGATTTGTGCAAAAAAAGGACCGATTCCCTTTACCTTTCCGGTCGGCTCTACGGCTCCGGAATAAGGCTCTGCTCCGAACAGCTCGACCAAGTGCTTGGCGGCATAAATGCGTAAATCGTCGGGATCCGACTTCTGAACAGCGCGCAGCAACGGGGTTGCCATGACGGCGTCGCCGATGAAGCGGTATTTAAGCCAAACCAGTGTGCGCATTACCCCGTGTGTCCCCCGGGCATCCTGCCTGGAGTCCTTTATTGTGCAAGCGAATCTTGATCTTGTGCGGTGACAGGGCACGAATAAATCCGAAACCCCAGGCAGGATGCCTGGGGGACACATGGGCTGGAAGCCCATGCCACTTCTACTTGAATATCTCGCTGAAGAAGGCCTTCATTTTGGCCCAAGAGCCTTCGTCGGCTGCCTTGTTATAGGCCGCGCCGGTCGAGTTGTCATTTCCGGCATGCGGCTCCGTGAATGCGTGCACCGCACCGGGGTAGGCGACGAATTCCATCTTCGTCTGAGCGAACTCCTTGCGGAAGTCGGAGACTTGGGCGGGCGGGACGAAGGGATCGTCGGCACCGTGGAGCACCAAGATGCTCGGGATCACCGGGCCGGCCTTCATACTGGGGTCGGCATCGAGGCCGCCGTGGAAGGAAACCACTCCCTTCAAGTCCGCGCCCATGCGGGCGAGTTCGAGGACTCCGGTTCCACCGAAGCAGTAGCCGATCGCGGCGACCTTGTTGGGGTCCACGTTCGGATCCTTCTTGAGAACTTCCAGCGCGCCCATGAGGCGCTCACGGAAGAGAGCGCGATCGGATTTGTACTTGGATGCCTGCGCACCGCTCTCTTGAGCGTTCTTTGGGCGGACACCCTTGCCGTAAATGTCGGCCGCCATCGCGACGTAGCCCATTTTCGCAAGCTGGGCGGCGCGGCCCTGCTCATAGGCGTCGATACCGTTCCAGTCGTGAATGATCAGAATGCCGGGGCGTTTTCCTGATTTCATTGTGTCGACGGCAACATAACCTTGGCAGTCCGTCGTACCGACTTTATAATCCAGGGGACCACCCATGACCTGTCCGTGGGCGCTTCCAAAGAGCGCAATTGTAAATGCAAGAATCCCGAGCTTTATCATTTCTGCCTCACTTTCCAGTATTCTACGGTTCAACGGCCATCCGTCACACGTCTCCTAAGGTGAATCTATGCGCAATCTTCTCGTTTTAGCTCTCGTAACCGGCTCGGCCTATGCCGCCGCCCAGAAGTCGCTTCCTCAACTCGAGGTTTCGTACTATCAAAGCAACAGCATTAACCTCAACGGGGGCGGAACTGGAACTTTGAAGGGTCTCATGCTCGGTGTGTCCCAGTCCCTCGTTTCCCTCCCGTTCGTCGGTGAGGCTCGAGTTGGCTTTAACTACCTGGTCAAGGGAGGCATCGGCGGTAACAGCGGCGCGGACGGCAACCTCTGGCGCGTCTACGCGGCCTATAACACGCCGGCCGCGGGCCCGAACGGTATCTACGGCTTGACCGGTTTCTTCTACGGCAACGCCACCGCTCGCAACAACAGCTTCGGAAGCGTAGCCGGATTCGGCTTCATGGTTGGTGTTGGTCTGCCCCTAGGCGGAGGCACCAGCAAACTGCCGGGCGTTCCCAAGATGGCCCTCGAAGCGAAGTACAACTACGGTTCGCAAGCCGCCCTCCGCGGTTTCCAGGTTGGTCTCCTCGTCCGTTTCTAAGAACTGACAAAAAACAGGGGCGGCCCATTTCTGGGCCGCCCCTATTTTCTTTGTCTAGATAACCGGGACTTTACGGAACGAGTCGACCGTCTTGGCCAGCCCTTGTTCGAAACTGTGAGCGGGTTTCCAGCCGAGCAGGTTCGACGCGCGGGAGATTTCCAGTGAGCTATGACGGATTTCGCCGGGACGGGCAGGGCGATACTCCCGCTCCAGAGTTTGTCCTGCGGCGGATTCTATTCCGGCCAACAAGCCATTGACGCTGATTTCGATCGCGGTGCCGATGTTAACCGTGCACGATTCGGATGAGGTCAGGCCCATGAGGAAAGCATCGGCGACGTCGGCAACGTAAACGTAATCCCGCGTCTGCCCGCCGTCGCCATAGATAGCCACGGATTCACCGGCGAGGGCTCTCTCGCAGAAGATGGCGACGACGCCGCCTTCTCCCCCACTTCCCTGCCGCGGGCCGTAGACGTTGGCCATGCGAAGGGTGACCGCCTTCATATCCGAGCGGCGGGAGTAGTGCGCGACGTAGCTCTCCGCGGCGAGTTTGGAAACACCGTAGGGAGATTCGGGAAAGGTTGGATGTTCTTCGGGCGTCGGACGGCTGTCCGTCTCGCCGTAGAGGGCGCCCCCGGTAGATGCAAAGACGAAGCTCTTGACGCGGAACGACTCGGCGGCATCGAGCAGGTTGATCGTGCCGAGGACATTGACTTCGGCATCGAAATGCGGATCTTTCATGGATCCCACGACCGAACGCTGCGCGGCAAGATGGGCGATGGCTTCGCACCCATTAACCGCTCGGTAGACAAGCTCGCGGTCGCGAATATCGCCCCGGATGACTTCGACATCGTTCGGCAGGTTATCCACCGTGCCATACGATAGGTTGTCCAGAACGATGGGAATGTGTCCAGCGCCAATGATTCGATCGACCACATGGCTGCCGATGAATCCCGCTCCGCCCGTAACGAGAATCCTCACTAGTTTAAGATTATCGGAATATTCATATCCGAGCCTCCATTTGAATTCACATGCAATTGAACAATATTTGCTGATGAATCGTCGCTGCCATGTCGTAACATGTTCGTTGGAGTTCACACAACTATGAAGGCCAGGTTAAGGTTGACCTCGATTCTGGTTGCCGCTTTGGCGGCAATCACCCTACGCGCCCAAGGCGCCCCGCCCACTCAGCAAGCTACGCCTCCCGCGAATACCGCGGCGATGACGGCCGAGCAAAAGACCAAGGTTCTTTCGAGCATTGAAAACGTTCTGACGAATCGCGCGTTCGTGCCGGGAGTCGATTTCAAGAAATGGCGGGACCAAATCAGCACCAAGAAGGAAGATTTGGATAAAGCCGAGACGGTAGGCGCCTTCACGTCAGTGATTAACGGCGCTCTGCGCGATTTCGGGCTGAGCCATATCCGGTTGCTTTCGCCCCGTTCCGCCTCCCAGCGCGGACGAACGACCACAATCGGCATGGGTGTCCAGAGCGGCGCCGATGCGGAAGGCTTGAAGATCCGCGGTATCGCGGAAGCGGGTCCCGCCAAGGATGCGGGCATCGAAATCGGCGACGTCATCCTGAAGGTTAACGGCAAGAAACCGGAAAATCCGGATGCCTTGACCGGCGAGCGCGGCGCGAAACTCCAGCTCGAACTGAAGAAATCGACGGGCGACGTGAAGAATGTCGAGGTCGAACTTAAAGAGTATTCGATCGTTCGTAAGGAGACGCTGACCTGGCCGACGGAAGACACGGCCGTCCTGCGTGTCTTCACCTTCTCGACCGGCTACAGCCGCGAGAACATCGAGACGCTGATCAAGGAAGCGAATACGAAAGCGAAGTATCTCGTGCTCGACCTTCGCAGCAACGGCGGCGGCGCAGTCAACAACCTGAACCATTTGCTCTCCCTCTTGATGCCTCCAGACACGGAGTACGGCTCCTTCATTTCGCGACGAACGTTCGACGAGTTCGTCAAGGCGAATCCGGATAAGACGCCGACGGTAGAAGAGATCGGTAAGTGGAATCCGAACAAGACGAAGACGCGGGCCCGGGAGGGAACGCCCTACTTCAAGGGCAAGATCGCCGTCTTGATGAATCGCGGTTCCGCCAGCGCCTCGGAAATCACGGCTTCGGCTCTGAAGGAAGGGGTTGGGGCCAAGCTGATCGGCGCTAAATCGGCCGGTGCCGTACTGGCATCCACCTTCCAGCGCCTGGACGAGGGTTTCTCGATCCAGATCCCCGTAAGCGACTATATCTCCGCCAAGGGCGATCGCTTGGAGAAGAACCCGCGCGTTCCTGATGAAGAAGTCGCTGGCGCCGCCGTAGAAGGCAAAGATCCGGTTGTGGAGAAGGCTATCGAGGTTCTGAAGAAGGAAGCTCGATAGCCTTCTCCCCTCCCCAACAGTTGACCTTCGTCCGAGTTAGCACGTTCGAAGTGACCAATTGTCAAAGATGTCCTGGTTCCCCTGCGAAGATGTTCGTGCTTCGCGGGGGAACCGTTGGGGAGGGGGAATCCGGGCGACGAAAGCCTTGAAAACTCTCCGCACCGACCCGAACAACGTTGCCATCGCCTGGCCCCCGATCCCCCGACGCCGATACGGCGTCCCCATCGGCGGACCCTTCGACGAATTCGCCTTCCGAACCGCACTCGCTCTCCTCGGAGAGGAGGAAGGCCAGGGTCTCGAAGTCGGCTTTTTCGGCGGTGAGTGGGAAGCGGAGCAGGACCTGATCGTAGCCATGGTCGGGCCGCCACGAGAAAACAACGCGCAGAACCAAAGCTTATTCACCCTCGCCAAAGGACAGCACCTGACTCTCGGCGCGCCGAGAGAAGGCCATCGCAGCTACTTGACTTGGGCACAGGCCAAGCCTATCCATCCCGTCCGACTCGCCCCTGAAGCCCGTTCTAAGAAGCCGATCCGCTTCATTCCTTTGTCCGATATCCCGATCGCTGGCCGCGAACTGGCGGTCACGCCGAACATCAACCGTATCGGCTTGAGGCTATCTCCGGTTGCTCAGTTGGCCCACGAAATAGAACTCCCCAGCGAACCTCAATGCCCCGGCGCGATCCAGATCACTCGCGACGGAACCCCGATCATCATCGGCCCCGATGGCCCCACGATCGGCGGGTACCCGAAAGCCGGTGTGGTGATTTCCGCCGACATGGGGGTCGTCGCTCAGCTTAAGCCAGGGGACATATTGGTGCTTAAAGAAACAAGCGTCGAAGAGGCCCGAGAAGCGGCGCGGGAACGGGAAGCAGCCTGGCGGAGAGCTTTGGCCGAGATACGAATAAGCGTACGAACTTCAAGGAATGACAATCATCCCTGAGGGCGCGGGTTGCATCGTCCCCACGGCATAAGTGGCTCACAACTAAGCTGAGCGGTAAACTGTTAACTTCCAATCCCGGCGCCGCACAACGAGGTGCCGACCGGAGACCTCACCTTTATGAGCAAGAATTACGCTGTGTTAGGCGCGGGCATGCAAGGCACCGCCGCCGCTTATGATCTCGCCAAATTCGGCGATGCCCACAAAATCAAAATGGGCGACCTTAGCCTCGACCAGGCCACCAAGAACTCGTGGCGAGTCAACGACCTCGTCGGTCGCGCCGTCTGCGAACCGCATCAGGTCAGCGCCCTCGACCCCGCCGCCCTCGCTGGATTTCTGGAAGGCGTCGATGTCCTCCTGAGCTGCGTCCCCTACTGGATGCACCCCAAGATCGCGAAGGTCGCGATCGATTCGAAAGTGAACATGGTCGATCTCGGCGGCAATACCGAAATCACCATGGAAACGTTGAGCCTTGACGAAGAAGCCAAAGGCGCTGGCGTCACCCTCATTCCGGACACCGGCCTCGCGCCTGGTTTGGTCAACTCTATCGGCTTGTACTTGATCGAATCGATGGATGAGTGCGAGTCGGTCAAGCTCTACTGCGGCGTCTTGCCGCAAAATCCGGTTCCGCCCTTTAACTACAAGCTCACCTTCAATGTCGAGGGCTTGGTCACGGAATATGACTTCCAAGCCGTCACCCTTCGAGACAGCCAAATCTGTCTCGTAGATACCCTCACAGAACTCGAAGAGCTTGAAGTGAAGCAGCTCGGCAAAATGGAAGCCTTCGTAACGTCGGGCGGCACGAGCACAGCGCCGTACACCCTGCAGGGCAAGGTCAAGAACTACGAGTACAAGACCATCCGTTTCCCGGGTCACTGTGAGCGCATCAAGATTTTCAAGGACTTCGGCTTCTGGAATCCGAACCCCGTCGAAATCGGCGGCAGCCAAGTCGTTCCGCGCCAGGTGTTCTACAAAGTCTTCGGCGAAGCGCTCGAGAAGTTTGTGGACGACGACCTTTGCGCCGTCCGCGGTGTTGGCTTTGGCAAGAAAGATGGCAAAGACTTCCGAGTCCAACTCGACATCTTCGACAAGCAGTGCAAGCGCACCGGTTTCACGTCCATGGAGCGCCTAACCGGCTTCTCCTGCTCGATCTTCGCCATCGACATCGCCCACGGCCTGATGTCCCCGGGATGCGTCAAGTACGAAGAAGGCATGACTGGAACTCGGTTTGTGGAAGAGCTCCGGAAACGAGAAGATATCTCCATCGAGATCTCCTAACTTTTCGCTCCCTCTCCTCGAAGCAGAGGGTCTGTGAGCGGAGCGAACTGGGGAGAGGTGAGACGGCCTTGTAGTTACAGGCTGGGTATCACCCCACCCCCGTTCGCTTGAGGCTCACGGCCCTCCCCTACGAGGGGAGGGTGAGATGACTACTGCTTGACGAGGTTGCCGGGCGCGGGCTGACCGGGAGGGCCACCGGGCATGGGGAACGATTTCATGTCGTCCGCCAGATCGACCGTCGCGGGCGGGGTCTTCGAGGGCTTGCCGTCCTCCACTTTAAAGGTGATCGTCAGCTTCTTGCCATCCAACTTGTAGTCGCCCGTCGCGGAGGACTTGGTGCCGCCGATGTCGAGTACGCCTTCGAAGGTCTTGTCGGCCTTGAAGTTAAATGTCATCTCCGGGGGCTTCGCGCCCTTGGGAGCGGCGGCCAAAGTTTCTTTGGTGAGGACGAGCTTCCACGCACCCACCATCACGTCGGCTGAATTCGAAGGGGATCCCGCGTTGCCGGATGTGGTCGTTGTGGTCGTGGCCTCGGGCGTCTTCGCGTCACCGCTGCCGCATCCGGCCAAGGCAACTGCGAGGGCGACCAGGCAGGCGAATTTGGGGATTGTATTTTTCATGTGAGTCTCCTGTTAAGCGGACAGACATGACGATCCGCCAAGGCTAGGACGCAAACGAGCCTAAAAAGGCCGCTTACTGCTTAACCACTTTGCCCAGATCCGGAACCTCGAACCACTTGTAATCGCTCGAGACCGTCACTTCGCTCGCCGCCGCGCTGGCTTCCTTTCCGTCCTGCTTCGTCACGGTCAGGAAGAGCCGCTGGCCCTTGAGCTCGTAGTTCCCATTGGCCACGACATCCTTGTTGCGAACGTGCATGATCAAGTCGAAAGTGTTGTCGGCGCGGAAGTTGTATTCGAACGTCGCCGCGTTGGGGCCGCTGGCCTTCGCCACCGCCTCATCAGGCACAACCTTCCATTTGCCGACCATCGGGTTCGCGCCGCATCCGACGAGGGCGAAACACAAAACGAGAACGAGAGCGAAACTTGCGCGCATGACTGTCTGGCTATTATGAACCATGTCAGGCTCATTCTCCGCCTTTGAACCCAGAGACGTTCACTCCACACGCCCTCGTGTGGAGCGCCGACAGGCAATCGTCTACCCAAAAGTCTCCCTAACTAACTCCTGAGGAGATCCGAGGCGCCTCTGCCTAAAGCAGTTTTCGGAAGGTCTTTTCCGGCAGAAAAGTCGCCAGCCAACGGGCATAGCTCTTGGCCCGCCCCGGATTCCGTCGGATGGACTGAGCGTAAGCCCTCCGCCCCCCGCGTCGATCCCCGTTCAGAGTCCGCACCGTCCCCAAGGCCGCGAAGTTGTGGCACATCGCGTTCCGGAATCGCTTGAAAAGCGCGATCCGGGCTCCCGCGTCCAGGCCCTTCATCTCTTTCTCGAGTTTGCCGAGATACTCCGGCTCTTTCGAGGCGATCCACTCGCGCAGCATCGCGTCGTCCTTCCAGATTCGCTCGAGCTTATGCGAAGCGTTCGCTCCGTGGACGCGGTAGCTCGTCATCGGCTCATCTACGAATCCGATCTGATAAACCTGAGCGATGCGGAACCACATCTCCCAATCTCCCGATCCGAAATACTTCTCGTTGAACCCGCCCAGTTTCACAAAACATTCCCGGCGCACGAGGGCGGCGGAGGCGATGATCTTGTTCTCGTAGAACAAATCCCAAAGGATGTCCCCCGTCTCGAAGGTTGGAAACCGGAAGCCGAGCGGCTTGCCCTCCATCGGTTCCCCCTTCCCATCGATGAATCCCCCGTTCGTATGGACCAGCCCCACTTCCGGGTGCTGTTCGAAAAGCTGAAGCTGGGCTTCCAGCTTTCGGGGCGCCCACAGGTCGTCATCATTCAGCACGGCGATAAAGTCGCCGCTCGCGTAGCGCAGGGCCTCGTTGAGAGTGCCATAGGTTCCGAGGTTCTTCTCGTTCAGCACCACTCGGCAATCCGTGGCATTCTCGGTCAGCCACTCGCGGGTGCCGTCAGTCGAGCCGTCATCGATGGCGATGATTTCGAAATCTCGAAACGTCTGACTCCGCACACCCTCCAGCGCCGCCGGCAGATAGGCGAGATGGTTGTAGCACGTCAGGAGAACGGAAACCCGGGGACGATCGCTCATGTGCTGCGGCGGACTTCGACAGACCAGTCGATGATATCGAGAGATGGCTCATCAGCCGGAAGAACATCGCGTTCCGGCTCGAGATCGGAGAATTGGCCTGTGTTGTTGTCGTAAGTTCCGCTATTACGCAGAGGAATCGTGATGGGCGAGTTGATACTGGTCGAGAGCCGCCCGTCGCCGAGCGCATCGAAGTTCTTCGTGCCGACCGACCCCTGCGGGATTCGGTCCATGGTCAGGAAGTTGAGTTGGAGCGTTTGGAACGTCTCCGCTTCCGCATCGGATTCGGCGAGTTGGCTCAAGTTCAGCTCGAACTCGATCGTGGTCGATGAGCCCGCGATGACATCGGTGTACGCGGCGGGCACACCGATGGAGAAGTATTCGATCAAATCCGTTCCGGGCCGGAATTGGAAGATCTGATACTTGGGTGAAAGCGGATTCGCCCATTGCACGAAGTGAGTTGCTTCCCCGGCGACGAATCCATTGCCCCACGGCGGGGCGATGACGGGGATCGGGCCCTGCTCAGGCGGATTCGCATCGGTCGAGGGTCGCAAGGCGACCATATAGATGAAGTTCGGATTGATCGCATTCTTCATCCGCATGCGAATCACCAACCGGGTGGTGGCCGCGCCCACGCCGCCATCCGGCAGCTTCGCGCATCCCACGACCATCAAACCCAAACCCAAAGCAAGCCAACGGCGCATTGTTTTCATTTTGCCGTATGTTCGACGTCCGAGTTCTCTCCCGAGAATAGAAGAAATTCCAATCGAGGTGACAAACTCCCGCCTATGTCCTGTTTCCCCTGCGATCTTTGTGCGCGGGCCAGAGAATCTAGATCCGTTGGGGAGGGGGTTGCCCGAAAGCCCTGCCCCTGCAACGCAAAACGGCTAACATTCTCTTGCGTTTACCGAAGTTGTCGGAACGGGGAGACTTGGCGAACCCGTCTGCCGTAAGTAGAGATTGGGTTTGGCCGGTTCCGGTCGAGAAAATGTGTTTATGAGAAAGTTTGCGATCGTATTGACGGTGGCCGCGCTGTGCGCGCGCGCCCTGGCCAGAATGAAGGCCGTGCCACTCGCCGTC
>JBKJIP010000367.1:0-2570 GCA_046598515.1 Fimbriimonadaceae bacterium
GCACGCGATGGTCGCCAGGGCGAGCGAACCGGTCGCAAGGTGGAGAAGCCAAGACCATGGATGCGCAACCAATCTGGAATAGAGGAACGGCGCTGAGTTTCGGCTAAGCAAGAGCACTCCGAAAGCGATGGCTCCGAGCACGAAAGCCGAGAAGATTGCTCGCTTGCGATAGACGTGCCTCACGTCGCCCGTCGCCTCGCAGGACAAATAGACCGCGGAGAGAAAGACGCCAATCGCCAACGTGAAAATCCCAACCAGGATCGGGAACGGCGCGAGCCATTCGCCAATGAAATCGGTCGTCACCTGACCATCGGGCGAAACGAAGATTCGGCCCCAAACCGCGCCGCCCAGCGTGATCCCCAAGAACATCGGCGTCAGCGCGCTCGTGATCGAGAACACATGCCCCCATCGGGCCTGAAATGTCGCTTGGTCCTTTGGCCCGTAAGAGCGAAACACAAACGCGGCACCACGCAAGGTGATTCCGATTAGGAGCAGCAGAATGGGGATGTGAAGGGCGGTCGACAGGACCGGAACAACCGCCGGGAACGCCCCCGAGAGGAGCACGATAACGACGATCAGCCAAACATGGTTGGCTTCCCAGATCGGAGCGAGCGCCCCCTTGATGAGCGCTTTCTCCTCATCTGCGGTCTTGCCCCGCGCAAAAATTTCCCAGAATCCCGCGCCGAAGTCGGCGACTCCGGTGAGAACGTAAATGGTCAAGACCAAAAGCAGGAAGTAGGCGACGAAATACTCGATCGTCATCGGGTCTCTTCCTCCGTGTATTCCGGAGCGTCGAAAACGTGATGCCGCAAGAGGGCCAGCGTCGTGAATCCGAGAATCGCATAGAGAATCGTGAAGGTCACGAAGGGCGCGATGAGGTTCGGCATCGGCGTTACGGCATCTTTGGACCGCATGATCCCACTGATAATCCAGGGCTGCCGGCCAACTTCCGTCGTGATCCAGCCCGCTTCGATGGCGATCAACCCCGCGGGACCGCTCCAAACGACCGCGCGCAGGAACCATGCGGGCCAAGACATACCTTTGCGCTTCCAAGCGAGAATGCCGCCCGCAATCGCGATGAGCATCATTAACGTGCCGAGGCCGACCATGACCTGGAAGCTGAGATGGGTGATCAGGACCGGTGGCCGAACATCCTTCGGAAACTCCTTCAATCCCTTGATTTCAGCCGTAGGATCGCCGGTGGCCAAGAAGCTCAGGGCGTATGGAAATTCAATCGAGTAAGGGGTCGTCTCCGTTTTGGAATCGGGGATACCGCCGATGCGCAAGGGAGCATTCTTCTCGGTTTCCCAATGCCCCTCCATCGCCGCGAGTTTGACCGGCTGATACTTCGCGACGGCCTTTGCGCTGAAGTCGCCGCTGACGGGCTGAAGCAACGCCGCGATGCCGCCGACGAGCAGTGCAATCGAGAAAGCTCGAAGGTGAAACACGTTCTTTGGCGACTTGAGGAGTGCTCGAGCATGGATGGCGGCGACAATGAACCCAAGGGCCGCGAAAGCGGCCAAAACCATGTGGACACACTGCGTCAGCGCCATCGGGTTCCACATCGCCTCCCAAGGACGAATGTCGACCGGTCGACCATCGACCAGCTTGAAGCCGGTGGGCATATTCATCCAGGCATTCGCCGTGACGATGAACACCGCGGATAGAGTTCCGCTGATCAGAACTACGATCCCGGAAATCCAATGAACCGTCGGCTTAACTCGGTTCCATCCATAGAGATAGATGCCGAGGGCGATCGCTTCGAAAAAGAACGCGTACATCTCCATCGAGAGTGGTAGCCCGATCACAGGGCCGGCGAAGGTCATGAATTTGGGCCAAAGCAGGCCGAGTTCAAACGACAACGCGGTTCCGGAAACGGCTCCAATCGCGAACATGATCGCCGTCCCGCGCGCCCATCGTTTAGCGAGGTCAAGGTAGATCGGGTCTTTCGTGCGAAGCCATTTCCACTCCGCGATCGACATGAGAAGGGGCATAGCCATGCCGGCGATGGCGAAGAGGATGTGGAATCCCAGCGACATGGCCATCATCAGTCGCGCGGCGGTGAAGCTATCCACGGGGCGGGGCCTCCTGGAATCGCGGATGACCCGTCAGACGGGTGGGACGGAACTTTTGAGCGGCTAACTCACTGCGGCCAAATCTCCGGGCCGCGACGGTTAAGTCGGGACTCACCAAACATAAGTTTGACAGATCGGCGTGCGTGCGTGCGTGCGGGCTTCTTGGGAGGGGAGGAACCGCAGACGAGCGCAGAAAGGAATCGCAGAAGGGTCCTTGCTCACGGGCAGAAGGATTTTAGCCTTCGCTGTCCCTTCCTGCGATTTATTCTGCGCCGTACTGCGGTTAAATGACCCCCGGAAACTAAGAAGTAGGACGCAGTAGGCTACACGATGACATGATGCCTTTCGTGGTGTACCAACTGTCTTGTAAGCGAGGCGATGGTGCAGGGCTTTCGAGATAGTTTCCCGCCACGGTTTCTGTCCAGGCTCGGCTGACGAACGAGTTCAAGCCATTGCGAGCGGCCTGCGAGATAAGCGGCGCGATGCTCGTCCCAG
>JBKJIP010000396.1:0-4253 GCA_046598515.1 Fimbriimonadaceae bacterium
TTTTGATTCTGCTAGTTCTGTGGCACTCACGTAAATGGGACTGGCCAGGCAGTTGAGAATGGTGTGAGAACTTCTGTCTCGAGCCAATGTAGGCCGTGAATGATCGTGTCGCGGCGATGCCTTGGCTAGCCGGGAGCCTTCTGTCGCAGGCCGACTTCCTTCCCCCCTAAGAGCGCCAGACGTTGCGGATCATGTCTTACTCTTCCGATCTCCTTTAACCGCAGAAGGGACACAGAAGGGCACAGAACTCGTCGTAGTCTCCCCTCTTGCGACTTTGCGTGGAAGGCTTTTGGCACTCGCAAGGCTGTCGCCGCGACACGATCATTCGTGGCCCACATTGGTTTACGGCATGCGAGTCGATTTTCTGGCACACCCTACGAGCAAGGCAACGCTTGGTATAGTTCGACCATGTTCTTATCATTTGTGTGTGCGTTTGCCGTGCTCGGCCAGGCTCAACAGCAGGGCGATCCCGCGAAGACCGAGGCGTGGACTCCCGTGCCGCCCATCGTAACTCCGGGCCCCATTCCATCCGACGCAATTTCCCTAAACAAACTCGATGCTTGGCACCGGCAAGGCGACCGACCCGCCGCTTGGGACCTCGCGGATGGCGTCTTCACGGTGAAGAATAATGCGGGAGATATGATTTCGAATCAGAAGTTCGGTGACTGTCAGCTCCATATCGAGTGGCGCACGCCGACCCCCGCCAAGGGCGATGGGCAGGGAAGAGGCAACAGCGGCGTCTTCCTTATGGGCCGATACGAAGTCCAAATCCTGGACAGCTTCGAGAACAAGACCTATAGCAACGGTCAAGCCGCCAGCATCTACAAGCAGCACATCCCTCTCGTCAACGCGAGCACTGCGCCAGGGACATGGCAGACCTACGACATCGTCTTCAAGGCGCCCAGGTTTGCGGAGGACGGCAAACTCGTCAGCCCGGCGTTCGTGACCGTGCTCCACAATGGCGTGCTCGTGCTCAATCACGTCGAGATCAAGGGTGAGACAGTCTATATCGGGGACGCTAAGTACACGAAGCACGAAGCCAAGGAATCCATCAGCCTCCAGAATCACGGCAACCCCGTGAGCTTCCGGAATATTTGGGTTAGGGAGCTTTGATGGGTCAAATGGGTCCAATGGGGCAGATGAAAAGCATTCGTCCCATTGGCCCCATTCGCCCCATAAAATGTCTTAGGACGCCGCGGCCTCGACCAACAACTTCATAATCGCCTCCGCCGCATCGGGCCGATCCCAACCGGCCAGAGCTTCCCGGGCCGAGTCGCGTGCGGACCCCGAATCCAACCAACTCAGCAACGCCTCTTCCAGCCGCGCAGGCCCTAGTGACTCCTGCGGGATAATCGTCGCCGCACCCATGTCGGCGAACTCCTTGGCGTTGTAGTACTGGTGGTTCGCATGCGATGTCGGATAGGGCGCGAGGATCGATGGCAATCCGAATGCCGCCAGCTCGGACAAGGTCCCCGCCCCGGAGCGGCCGACCACGATCGAAGCGTCCGCATAAGCCGCTGCCATCTCGGATCCTTCCAGGAAGGCTTTAACCTCATAGATAGACCCAATGCCGAGCTTTTCGAAGGTGTGATAGATCGTCTCGAAGTGATTCTTCCCCGTCACATGCGTCCAGCGTAGGTCCTTCGTCATCCTCGTCGCTGCCTGCAAAGCGGCCTCATTGATCGAAGCCGCTCCTTGCGAGCCTCCGACCACCAACACGCGCATGGGATAGGCATCCATCGTCAATCCGCGCGTCATCGCCGCTTCGCGCAGTTCCTCGCGCACAGGCAAGCCGGTGCGCTCGACTCGGCACCCTTGGAAATGCTCGGCGGCAAGATGGAAAGTCGTCGCCACCGCAAAGGCGCGCTTGGCCGACATCTTGTTCGACCGGCCCGGGACGGCATTCTGCTCGTGCAGCACGAACGGGATACCGAGCGTAATCGCGGCTCGAACCACTGGCGCGGAGGAGTAACCGCCGGTCGAAAAAACGGCGTCCGGGTTGCCTTCCTTCAGCACCGAACGAGCCTGCAGCGTGGCCCGTGCGAGGTTAATCAGAGCCTTCCAGCCCTTGGGCGACTTGACGGAATACACCGGCTCCGAAGGGAAGCCGCGAAAGGCGAGACCCGCTTTGCCGCAAGCGGCTCGCTCCTGTCCGCGGAGCGAGCCGAGATAGAGGATTTCCGTGCCCGATTCTTGGGCGTGGCGGGCTACCTCAAGCGCGGGAAAGACGTGGCCGCCGGTTCCGCCACCTGTTACGACCAGTTTCATCGGCTGTTTCGGCCTCCTTGACCTTCTGTCCTATCACCGAGTTGCAGACGCCGAGCGCTGCCCATAGGGAAAGCAGGCTCGAACCGCCGTACGAAATGAACGGCAGGGGAATGCCAATCGCGGGGAGCAGCCCATTCGACATCATCACGTTCATTGCCGCTTGAATTCCGATCCAAGCCGCCATGCCGACGAGAACGAGCGATCCAAACTGGGTCGCCGCCGTTCGGGCAAGCGTCAAAAGTCGGAAACAGATGCCGGCGAGAAGGGTGAGGATTCCCGCCGAGCCGAGAAACCCAAACTCCTCGCCCACGGTGGCGAGCACGAAATCGGTCGTTGCGGCCGGCAGGACATGCTTGGCCCGTCCATTGCCGGGGCCAACACCGAAGATGCCGCCCTCGGCCATGCCGAGCTCGGATTGGACCGTCTGGTAGCCCGTCTGGTCCATGTTCTCATCGGTCCATCGCGTGAAATGGTTCTTAATGCGGTCCATGCGATAAGTTTCATGGGTTGTGAACCACAGGGCTCCAATGGCGACGATCGAAGTGCCGATGATGAGCGTTTTCTTGGAAGCGCCTCCGGCGACGAAGAGAACCATGGCGATTACGCCGAGGATGAAGGCGGTGCCCATGTCGGGCTCTTTCTCCACGATGATCGCGGCCGCGCCAACCCAGAGAGCGGGCCAAAGTCGGCGGAGTTTCTCGCCGAGATTCTTATCCATGTAGTCAAAGAAATCGCGCGACTTCTTCGGTGCCCATGCTTTTCGGCCAGCGAAGACACCGCTCAAATAGAGAATCGCGGCGAACTTGGCGAACTCGGCGGGCTGAATCTGGGGCAGCAGGGGGAGCTTGAACCACCGCGTCGCGCCATTTTGCGTGACCCCGATTCCGGGCACATGGGGGAGGAAGAGCGAGAAAAACGCGACAATCCAAATCACCTTCGACCACTTCTGCCAATTCTCGGGTTGAGTGCGGGCGCCGATATAGGCCGCGAGAATGGCGAGGGGGAAGGCGACGAGTTGGTTTTTCAGGTCCGAAGGGAAGAAACTTCGACCGGCCGCGATTTCGCGCGGGTACCCAGCATCGAAGATGAAGAAGAATCCCAGCAAGGTTGCTCCCAGCGTGAGGAAGAACAGCGTGGGGTCTGCGATTCTAAACGTCCGTTTCATTATTCAGCCACTCCTTGGCTAGTGTTTTGAAGAGTTCGCCGCGGGCGACGAAATCATCAAATTGGTCCATGCTCGCGCATCCGGGCGCTAACATGATCACATCCCCAGGGACTGCCTTATCCGTGGCGGCCAGGAATGCTTCTTCCATTGTATCAAAGACTTTGGCGATATCGCCAAGTTCCGCTGAAATTTCTTGTGCATCGCGTCCAAAGAGGTAGGCCTCATGGCCCTTTGCCTCAAGAAGTTCGCGCACCGGCCGGAAATCGTAGTTCTTCTTGATCCCACCCATGAGCAAATGCTGAGGCGCGGCGATGCTGTTGCTGGAGGCCACGATCGCGGCGGGGTTGGTGCACATCGAGTTGTTAATGAACTCGATGCCGTTGCGGTGACCGACATGTTCCATTCGGTGGGCGAGGCCCTTGAAAGACTTGAGCCCGGCGAGGACTTGAGCTGCCATGTGGGGCGCGGATGCCCGTCCCGCGCCACCTTCCAGATAGGACATGGCCAGCAAAGAAGCATGGCAAGCATTGATAAAGTTGTGCCGCTCCGTGAACGGGAAGTTTTCGATGGGTTCGGCGACCGTGAGCTTGAACGAGTGCGAATCGAAGGCGGCATCGGGTCCGGTCGTGCTGTAGAACCGGACCCTGGGCAACCCATAACCCCGATCTCGTAGCGTCTCATTTAAAGGATAGGTTTCCGGATCGCCCGCATTCGCGATGATCGAGTCGCCCTCTCCCATGCGATCGAAGAGCTGACGCTTGGTCTTGGCATACTGCTCGAAAGAGTCGTAGCGGTTGAGGTGATCCGGCGTGATGTTCGT
>JBKJIP010000049.1:0-4001 GCA_046598515.1 Fimbriimonadaceae bacterium
GGTCAAAAGGCGCAGTATCAGGGTCTGCGCGGACTTCCCATCACCTACATGGACGAGCCCCCGCTCGTCTTCACGCCCCTGTCCGGCCGGCCCACCAAATCGAAGGGCACGGGGTTAAAACTCGAGAGGGCTACCGTCAAGCGACCCGCAAATGACGAGGACATCGCCTTCATGACGGTGCGAGAGTTGGGAGAGCTGATTCGCTCGAAACAAATCACGTCTGTAGAACTCACCGAGATCTATCTGAGCCGGCTGAAGAAGTACGGTGAGCAGCTTCTATGTGTCGTAACCCTCACGGAGAATCTAGCCCGAGCCCAAGCCAAGCGCGCCGACGAGGAACTGGCCAAGGGCAAGAATCGCGGTCCCCTGCATGGCATCCCTTGCGGAGTCAAAGACCTTCTGGCCACCAAGGGAATCCCCACGACATGGGGTGCCGCCCCTTACAAAGATCAAGTCTTCGATTACGATGCCACCGTCATCCGGAAGCTGGAAGAGGCCGGAGCCGTCCTGCTCGCCAAGCTCAGCATGGGAGCGCTTGCGCAGGGAGACGTTTGGTTCAAGGGCCGCACGAAAAATCCCTGGAACCAAGAGCGTGGCAGCAGCGGTTCCTCCGCCGGTTCGTCGAGCGCCACCGCCGCCGGGCTCGTCGCCTTCGCGATCGGCACCGAAACCCTCGGCTCGATCTGCTCGCCCTGCAACGAATGTCGCGTCACGGGACTGCGCCCGACCTATGGGCGTGTCAGTCGTCACGGCGCCATGGCCGTGAGCTGGACGATGGACAAGATCGGCCCCATCTGTCGCTCCGTCGAAGACTGCGCGATCGTGTTTTCAGTTATCCACGGGGCCGACCCCTTGGATGCTTCCGCCGTCGAACGCCCGTTCCGATTCGACGGCAAAGTCGATTTCTCCAAAGTCAAAATTGCCGCAATCACAGGCGCGAACAACGGCGATGGCGCGAGCCACATCGAAGCCTTGAAGAAACTTGGCGCAAAAGTCTCACCGATCACCATCGAGCCCTACGCGCAGGAGGCCCTGCTCGTTCTCGGCGTCGAAGCCGCCGCGGCATTCGATGAATTCACGCGCACAGACATGATCGACGGCCTACAGAACAGCGCCTGGCCGGGGACCTACCGATCGAACCGGTTCGTGCCCGCCGTCGAATATCTGCGCGCCCAGCAAGCGAGGCGACTGCTCATGCGTAAGTTTGAAGAGCAGCTCGGCGACTTCGATGTCCTGGTCACTACCGGAATCGGCAACGCCACAATCCGAACGACCAATCTCACCGGCCACCCCCAAGTCATCATCCCCTTCGGCGAGCGAAGTGTCTCCTTCGTCGGCCGACTCTACGAGGACGATGTCCTGTGCGCGGTTGCCAGCGCCGTCCAAAAAACCGCCGGTTTTCACCGACTTAGGCCGAGCCTCTAAGCCCCATAGCCAAATGTTTCGGGCCAGTTCGCTTCATTGCTCCTTGAACATCTTCCTTGACCAGAAACTCCGGTGCCCCGGCAGGGGCCTTCGAGATTAGCCAGGGGTGGCCGTAGGGAACCCCTGGAACGGGGGTCCAAACCATAGCCCGCAGGGCGAACCGCAGGCGACGGAGGCGTCAGCCGGAGGAGTTGCGACTCGCACTCCGGGCGACTCTTGGAGACTGGGCGGCATGCGCGACGCCCGCAGTGCAAAGCGCATCTCCTTTGCGCTAACGCGCTCGTCGTCTGCGTTTTGCCCTGCGGGCTTTTCTGGGTCGTGATCATTTGACCAGGGGTCTTCGACCCCTGGCAACCAATGTGAGTCCCCGCTGGGGACTGAAGCAATCCAGATATCTCGGCATAAACATCAAAGTCAGGAGCCTCTCGCAAAAGTCCGACGAGTCTCTCCGAACATGAATAAGGCCATTGCCCAGGTTCCCTGTTCGCCCATTTACCATTCACTATTCACAATTTACGGCTCGCCGCAGACACCTTTGCAAGAGCCTCTCGGATAGCAACTCCCTTCTAAGCCTTGCCCGTGTCGCAAACGTAGATCAGTTCGCGGTTATTCAGATGGCTGATGGCACCGACGACTTTGCCGTTCGGGCCGTAGATGCCGATCCGCGCGCCAACATACCGCTTAAAGTCCCGGTCGATGACCCTAACATCGCCCAACTGATCGAGCATCGCCTCGAGATCCTCTCGCGAGAGAAAGCCTTCGTTGTTGAATGACACAATAATGAGCTTCGCTTGGACGTTATTCAGCAGCGTGCGGAAGGCTTCGGCGAAGTTCGGACGAGAGTTGAAAATGCTCTTACGGTCTCGGCAATCGATTCGCTTTTGGGCAATGCCGTAGGTCTCCGGCTTATCCCATCGAACGAGCGTCTCCCAAACGTGATAGTTGCCGAGATAGGAGTGCTGATTGTAAGGCGGGTCGAGATAGGCGACATCTGCCGCCAGGGTTTGGGCCGCCTGGAGGGCATCCAAATTGTGCGCCTCACAAGGTCCGAAGTTCGAAGCCGACGCGAGTTCGGGCATCCGCAATTCCAAGCGATTGTAAGATCGCTGCGCCCATTTTTTCAGAAAGGCCATTTGCACCCCGGTCGTCGAATCCACGCGATCCGCCGCCTCCATCAGGGATACAAGCACCACGGCCTTGAGAATAGGTTCCAAACCCATTTCCTCGATGCGCTCCCGCATCGCGTCCACGACCTCCCCGTTATGAGGCTGGAAGAACTTTGCGTTCACGCAAAAAGTCTCCGTGAAGTAGCCCGGTTTTGGGGTCACTTGGCGCAGTTCCTCGAGGATAGCCTGGGCCGGCGACTCGTACTTCTCACGGTCCGCCTCGACATAGCATTGAGCCAGCGTGTAGGCATAGGCGTTGTGATCGTTCGAGATCACGCGGTACCCCTTCTCCTTGAACGCGCGCCCCACGCGGGCCGTACCGGAAAAGAGATCGAGCACGGACTCGTAACCCGAGAAGCCCTCGGCAACGGCGAGAATTTCCTCAAGGAGAAGGCGCTTTGATCCGAGGTACTTGATCATTCCCGGCTAACAGTGGCGTGGATCACACGCTCCGTTCAAGGTACCCACTTGGCCCCGCGCGTTACATATGCGTTACAAGTGACGCCGAGGCCTGAAATCTCCCAAAACGGGGGCTAGAATCTTTTCATGAGTCAAATCTTCGCGCCCGAAGAGGTCGCCACGCTGCGAATGTCGTTCCTTCGGTTCATCCCCGTATCCGATCAAGTCGCGGACACCTTGTACACGAGCCTCTTTGAAAGCTCGCCCGAATTGAAAGCCCTCTTCCATGAGGATCAACGGCGGCAGGAGGAGAAACTCGTGCACACGTTGGCCACGATGATCGACCTCATCGAAAAGCCCGAGGAGTTTCAAGATTACGCCCGGAGCCTCGGCGATCGCCATCGTGGCTACGGCGTCGAAAACGACATGTACGAGCCCCTCGGCGGACTCCTCGTCACCGCCTTGGAACGGCACCTCATCGGCCTGAGCGAAGACGAAGCCAAGCTCTGGAAACGACTCTACGACGTCATCGCCGATGCCATGCGCAGCTAGCGTCAAGGAAACAACCCACATGAAACTTTTCGCACTCTCTCTCGTTCTCCTTTCGCAGCCATTCGCTCAGCTCAATGGCCACACGCGGGAAGTCTCTTCCCTCGCCATGTCGCCAAACGGAAAGATGCTTGCCTCGGGCAGCGTCGACCTGACCGTCCGACTTTGGGACCCGTCGAGCAATCAAAGCACGGCCAAGCTTGAGGGACACGACGGCGAAATCCGAGCGCTGGCCTTCAGCCCCGATTCCAAACTGCTCGCCTCCGGAGAGATGTACAAGAAGGTGAAGATCTGGGATGTCGCCGCTCAAAAGGAACTTCAAATGTTCACCGACATGGAGGGCAAAGTCTTTGGACTCGCGTTCTCGCCGGACGGCAAGCGGATCTGGGCCGCCGTTAACGACAATACCGCCCGCGTGTGGACAGTTGGCTCGGCCGCGGAAGGCAAGAAACTCGCCCACGA
>JBKJIP010000421.1:0-10847 GCA_046598515.1 Fimbriimonadaceae bacterium
TCAGATGCAGACGGTGTCCTACGTTGCCGGCCTAGCCCGAATCGGCGGTGGGATTGCCTTCTTGATCGCGGGGCTGGTTGGGATCTGGGCGCGACGCCGCGCTTTACGCAGTTAGAGCTCATCGGGAAAAGCTGAGACATAAGGGCGTAGACCATAGTGATGACACGGCGCAAAGAATCCGAAGTCCGGCAGCTTATCGGGAATCCCAAGACTGTTGCCGAAAACCTGAAGGCTTACCGAGCCTCAGCAAAGGTGCTGTCCTCAGAACAAGCCGACCTCATCGCCAAGTATCCAAAGCGCTGGGTGGCCGTGCATAAAGGAAAGGTGGTTGCGGATGCTCCTAGCCTGGATGAACTCCTCTCGGAAACTGATGGGCTGAAACTTTCCCGTGAACAAATATTGGTTCGTTTTATCGAGCGAACAACCCGGAAGCTCATTCTTTGATGATTCCGGAGCGAGTTAAGGGGCGATTCGGCGGAACTTCCAAGCGACCGTACGTCGAGCCCACGTTACGATTCCTGGCCTTGGCATCGTGGGAAACGTCTCATTACTGGTTGACACTGGCGCGGATTCGACCTGCCTTTCTGGAAATGAGGCGATCAGGCTTGGCGTGGATTACTCAGCGCTGCCCATGGCATCGGTTTGCACCGGGATTGGCGGAGACATGACCACTTACCCCGTCGAAGCTTTTGTTTCCTTCGCCGGCACCAAGAATCTCTTCGTTTTCGTTGTCGAGTTGGACATCCTGGACCCAAACCTTTCCCGTGATATTCCTTCCCTGCTTGGGCGCGACATATTGGACCGCATCTTGTTCATCTATGACCGGCCGAATGAGAAACTGGTCTTGGAGTTTCGAACGGCGGATGCGGTGATTCCACTATCAGCTACCTAACCCAGTGCCTGTTCCAGGTCTTCGATGATGTCTTCCACCGCCTCGATGCCGATCGAGGCGCGGATGAGGCTATCCGTTAGTCCGATTGACGCTCGCACGTCCGGGGGCACGGAGGCGTGAGTCATGATCGCCGGATGTTCGATCAGCGACTCTACGCCGCCCAACGATTCGGCGCAGACGAACAGTTTTACGCGGGACAGAAAGCGGCTCGCTTCCGGCAAACCGCCGGCGATGAAGAACGTGATCATGCCCCCATGGCCGCGGGTCTGGCGCTTTGCCAGTTCGTGATCGGGATGCGAAAGCAGCCCTGGATAGACCACGCGGTCTACTTTCGGGTGGTTCTCGAGCCACTCAGCAACTTTCTGCGCGTTCTGTGCGTGACGATCCATTCGCACCGCCAGTGTTTTGATCCCCCGAAGTGCGAGCCAGCAATCGAAGGGGCCCGGGACGCCTCCCATAGAGTTCTGCAGGAACTTCAGGCGATCGTATAGCGCAGTGTCGTTCATCATCAAGCAACCCATCACCACATCGCTGTGGCCGTTGATGTACTTCGTCATCGAATGCATAACAAGGTCGGCGCCGAGATCCAGCGGAGTCTGGAAGAAGGGGCTCATAAAGGTGTTGTCCACGCCCAGTTTCGCTCCGCCTTGATGGGCGATATCAGCGAGGGCGCGGATGTCGACCAAGTGCAAAAGAGGATTCGTAGGCGATTCCGCCCACACAAGTTTTGTTTCCGGCTTCATCGCGGCGCGGACAGCATCATGGTCTCGCATATCGACGAAGCTGAAGGTTAGACCTCGGTCCACGGCGACGCGGGTCATGAGGCGGTAAGTTCCGCCGTAAAGATCGTTGCCGGCCACCACGTGGTCTCCCGACTTCATGAGGTTGAGGACGGCATCGATGGACGCCATGCCGCTCGCAAAGACCAGCGCTTTCTCAGCCCTTTCCAAAGCGGCGAGATTGGTTTGCAGCACAGTTCGAGTCGGATTGTCCGTTCGCGAATACTCGTAGCCCTTCGTCTCCCCGGGAGAGGCCTGCGCGTAGGTGCTCGTTTGGAAAATTGGGGTCATGACGGCCCCCGTGGTAGGTTCGGGCTCCACACCGGCGTGGATAACCTGCGATTCAAAACGCATGTCTCAGTCTATCGGGAGTGGTACAGTTCGCGCTATGAGAAAAGTTTTCCTTTTGTCTTTGTTCGCTGTTGCTGCTGCCGGATGTTCGGGCGGCTCAGGTGAGACGGCCACAACCACCACAACCGGTACGACAACCGCCCCCAAGCCCACCACCGCTGGAATTACCTCTAGCGGCCCGGACAGCACAGCTCCCAAGGTTGAGGGCACCGTGCTCGCCACCAAGACGGGCAAACTTGAAATCACGGCTCCGAAGGGCTGGATGAAAGTGGATCCCGAGAACAAGGAGTTCCAGGATGCGCTGAGCAAGACGATGGGTGCCTCCAGCATGGCGATGTTCAAGCAGGTAGCTAACCAGGTCGACCTCATGGCGATCGACCTTTCTAAGAAGGTCGTCTTCGCAAACAATGTGAACATCATCCCTCAGCCCCTGCCCAAGGCGATCACGTCCGACGCCGATTTCGAGGAAATCTACAAGCAGATGTCGGGATCGATGAGCCTCGCAGGTGCGAAGCATAAGATCATCAAGTTCCCGGCCGGACCGACGCTCTGCTACTCGGGCACGATCAGCCAGGGGACATCGAAGAATGACCTGATCGGTTACCTCTTGCCGACCGCGGGCACGGGTGCCTACGTGATTACTTTCTCGACGGCTCAGGGCAACCTCGAATCGTTCCGAACGCTCACCGAGAGCATGATGCAGTCTGTCGTCCTCAAGTAATGAGGCGAGCCGTCATCGACGTGGGATCCAATTCCGTCCTTCTTCTCGTCGCCGAGAAGCAGGGACCCTATTGGGTCCCCATTTCGGAAACTACCGCCGTCACCGCTCTCGGTGAGGGCACCAAGGCCACAGGCCTTCTGTCCGAGCGGTCCATGGAAGCTACGCTTGGCGCCGTTGCCGAAGCTTTCCAGCACGCTCGTTCTCTTGGCGCTGATCAGATCGAAGCCGCCGTGACCATGGCTGGTCGCATCGCCACAAACACTCCGGATTTTCTGGACCGAGCTGAAAAGCAGGGCACTCCAATCTATGTGTTGAGCGGAGACGATGAAGCGGAACTCGGCTTCCAGGCCGTTGTTTCCGATCCCATTTTTCATGAAACTCAACGTCTCTCGATCATCGATGTCGGGGGCCACTCGACGGAGTTGGTTACGGCTGAGAACGGCCTTGTGTCCTTTCGCAAAAGTTTCCCCATCGGAACCCTCGCCCTTCGGGGAGGATCTTTGGCCGATGAGAAACCCGGCGGTCTTGCCCTTCTGCGAGCCTCTAAAGAGATCGATGACGTCATCGGCCTTGAGTACCGGCCCCATGAAGCCGGCGTCGCCGTGGCTTTGGGGGCAACGGGCACGAATCTGATCACGATTCGCGAGAAGATGGCCGTCTGGGACGCCGACAAGGTTCATGGTCAATGGCTCGACTATGAGGAAGTCTCCAAGGCGGTCGGCTGGCTTTCGGACATGACCGACACGGAGCGCGCCGCGGTGCCCGGAATGGAAAAGGGTAGAGAGAGGACAATTCATCTCGGCTCCCTGATTCTCGAACGGTTCCTTTATATGACCCACGTGCTCGGATGTCGTGTTTCTATTCGAGGGTGGCGGCATGCGCTCCTCGAGCGAATGGACTAAACTCCTTCCATGGTTGCCTCGCTAGATGCCTTACTCGACGGCGTGATCGATTACGCGGGGCTGTTCCCTCCCGCCAAGCTCGATATAGGCCCCGCCGTGGAGGAGTATCTCGACCATTTGGAGGGCGACGAGCAGGTTCTCGTCAATCGCTTCATCTGTCCAGTCGCGCGACTTGGCGAGTTCAGCGAGGCTTTACAAGCTTCGGGTTCGGACGTCGCCTTCGAAATGACCGCGATTGGAACGGGAGGCGCGGACATCGAAGCGTTTAAGAAAGCTTGCACCGAAGATCGCGAGGCTATTGAGCGGTTTGAGGCGGGATTGGACGGCCAAGTTACGGTCGAAAGCATCGAAATCCGTATTCCCGATGGCCCTGTTGACCGAATCGCCAAGGCGGCCAGTGCTCTCGCGGAGTTCGAGCTCTACTTCGAGTCTCCCTTCGACGCTGGCCTCAGCGACCGCCTGCACGCCCTAGCCGACCTTGAGATTGCGGGCGCAAAGGCGAGAACGGGCGGACTAGACAAGGCTGCTTTCCCCGCACCGGCGATCCTCGCTGGATTCATCAAAGAATGTCTCGATCTCAATGTTCCGTTCAAACTCACTGCTGGCTTGCACCACCCGATCCGCAGCGATGATGCCGCCACGGGTGGCGTTATGCACGGTTTCCTGAATGTTCTCGTCGGAGCCTCACTCGTCGAAGCGGCCGAGCTTTCGCGCAAGGAGCTCTCCACAATTCTGGAGGAGAGGAATCCTCGTGCTTTCGAGTTTGACGCTGAAGGACTCGCTTGGCGAGGTCAGCGGGCGAGCATCGAGGCCATCGATAGCATGCGAACTCTGTTTGTAGGCTTCGGCTCGTGCTCCGTGAAAGAGCCGGTCGATGATCTTTTAAGGCTGGGGCTCTGGTAATTGCCGTAGTTCACTGACTAGAATGTGTCTGTTTGACCAATGCTTTAGCGTAAGACCTAATGAGGTCAATCCGGTACGGCACAATTCAAACCTTGGGGAGAACCATTGGCCAGACTTAATCAACTCGCAAAGCAGCTTCAAGAGAACGGCGTCGATGCCTTTTTCGCCTGGGACGCCGTGACCCTGGGTTATCTTCATGATTTCAACGAGGGCGCTGCGGAGCGCTTCTCCACGATGGCGATCAACGCACAGGGCGAAACCGCCATGATCTGCCCGGCCCTTTCCGTCAATCAGGCGGTTCGAGCTGGCATATCGAATATCCGAAGCTGGCGCGATGGCCAGGATCCCCTCGCCCTTTTCAAACAGTTGACAGAAGAGTGGAATCTGAAATCCGCAATCGTCGCCGTGGACCCGGAAATGCCCGCCCGCATGCTGCTGGGCATGCAGTCCGTCCTCCCCGCCGCCCTTTTCCGGCACGGCGAGAATCTCGTAGAAGCCCTGATGCGAATCAAGGATGAGACCGAACTCGAGAATCTTCGTAAGGCCGGCGCTATCGCGGACAACGCGCTGCCCGCGGCGATTGCCGCGATTCGTCCTGGCGTCACCGAAAAGGAGATCGACAATATCCTGACGGCTGAGATGAGGCGCTTGGGCGGAACTCCCCAGTTCTGCATCATCGCCGCTGGCGGAAACGCCGCCGAGCCCCACCATTACAGCGACAATACGCCGCTACAAGAAGGCGATACGGTGATCATGGACTTCGGATGCCTTTACGAGGGCTATCATAGCGATATCACCCGCACAGTTTGTGTCGGCAAGGCCTCTGACGAAGTCAAGAGAGTCTACGCGAGCGTCTACGATGCCCATATGCGAGCTCGAGATACGATCCGCGAAGGTGAATCGGCGGAAAACGTTGACCGCGCCGCCCGGACTGTCATCGAGACGGCCGGATTCGGGGAGTTCTTCCTGCACCGAACGGGGCACGGAATCGGACGCCGCATTCATGAAGCTCCCTACATCGTCGCTGGAAACAGCGAGGCCCTCAGAGCTGGCGAATGCTTTAGCGTCGAGCCGGGCATTTATTTGCCCGGTAGGCTCGGCGTCAGGATCGAGAATATCGTGACGGTCACGGCCGAGGGCCATCGTAGCTTGAACGCCGAGCCAGCCGCCGAGATTCTCGAAGTCTAATGGATGCAAGCAGGGCGGGGATGCATCATGCCCCGCCTAACCTTCGGGAATGTCGCGGTACGAACCCCCGCGACCCACATTTGACTGGGCGTTGCCCCCTTCGTTAGTCTTGAATCGGCAGATACAAGTCCGTCTGAACTTCCTCCGGCGGCACGGCCGCACAGTCGTTCACGTACCATTCGAAGCTCGGATGCGGCGCGGTTACGATCCCTTCCGCGGCTACGGCCTGACAGAAGCGCAGCCAAGCGTCTCCGAGCCCCTCGTAAGGACCCATGTGAGTTGCCTTGACATACCGACGTTCGGGCATCTCCGAATAAACCGGAGCGCCATCCACCACCGGTGGCTCTGCGCCGTCCGGCAGGATCAGGCACGCGTCGGATCGCAGTTCGTGAGGCGGAGTCGATTCGGGATCGTCGTACCAGATGCCAATCGCGCTGATAAACGGCACCTCATGCTCGACCGCCCACCCGTGGAGTCGCCCGAACAAAGGGCCGATTTCATGATAGGGGCCGATGTGGCGAAAGCTGAGGAGCCGGAATGGCCCCGCATTTGTTTTTTCAAGTTCCATTGATTCTTCCTTGCTAAAAACGAGCTTCGGGCGTGCGACTTTTCCATCGGGATCCCAATGAACGCCGTTCGGACTCGCGATTTCCGTTCGGCAAGGGTTCCGTTTGAAGTCACTCGGCGTGATAAGGAAGTTCGATTTGAAGGCGCGGGTGAAGGCTTCCACCGTGTATCCCGCGTCCGTCGCGATCTCCCCGATCGCTTGCTCATTCGCAAGCAACTGCCAAGCCGCTCGCTCGAGCAAGAGTCGCCGGGTGAACTCGGCGAGGGATTCGCCGAGAGCCGACGAGAAGATGCGCCCGAAATGAAACCGCGAGAAGCCCGCCTCATCCGCCAGATCGGCCGGAGTCGGAGGATGATCCAGACTTCTCAAGGCCAGCGCTACCGCCGCCTCGATGCGAGTTTCGTATTCCCGTCGAGTGCTCGTCCTCATGCAGATAAAAGTGTAAGCCCCGCGCAGAGCGCGAGGCTTGACAGATTTGGCGCAATTGAAACAGCGACCGTTAGCGACGAGCGGCGACGAGCATATTCAGCCACTTTTGCGAAAGGTAATCGGTTGCGACACCTCCGTGATTTGAGCTGCTGTGAACGAAGTAGCCTTCGCCCAGATACATCCCCGTATGACCGATCATGCCTCGAGAAGCGCTCCAGAAGTAAAGGCGATCGCCTTTTTGAAGGTCTTCGAGTTGCCGGATCGGGGTGCCGACGAGGGCCTGCTCTGCGGCCGTGCGCGGCAGGTTAACGCCGATCTTGCCGTAGAGATACTTCACGAAGGCGGAACAGTCGATGCCGTTGACCGGATCGTTGCCGCCCCATTTGTAGGGCGTTCCTTTGAACTTCGTGCCGAACTCGGCGGCGGAAGCGCGGTCCTGCTGAGAAAGCGTGAGAACGGTGCTGTTGCGGTTGTAGCCGCTGCGGGAGGTGGTCACTTGAGGACGCGTTACGTCGTACGGCAACGTGGCAACCGCTTTGCTTGCGATCCAACCTCGCGCGCCGTTCTGCAGGAGAACTTGATAGGCTCCCTTGACCGTGCCCGTCAGCACGAGATACTCATACGGTTTGCACGTGTAGTAAGTGCGGCCGGTGCCGTTCTGCTTGGACGTGATTTTTACGGCATCGATGGTTTGACCCAAACGACCCACGGTGACTCTCGATTCCGCCGACGCCATGAGCGCCGCCGTTAAGAGTGATCCAACGATAACTGTTCTCCCAAGCATATTTCTGACCATTAATTGTATCGGCTAGACGCAGCCAACCCGTTAGACGTTCACCAGTTGAAAAGCCTTCAGAATGAGCATACCGTCCGTCGAACCCAAGAGCGCCTTAGTGGCCCTTTCGGGATGGGGCATCAGTCCCAAAACATTGCCGCCCGCATTTACTACGCCGGCGATGCTGTTTTTTGATCCATTGGGATTAGCCGCCGGATCGATCTTGCCCTCGGGGGTGACATATCGGAACGCCACTCTCCCCTCTCCTTCCAGTTCTCGAAGCGCTTCGTCCTCGCAGATAAACCGGCCTTCGCCATGAGCGATTGGCATGGCCAGGACGCGGTCGACACCCATCGTCCACATGCTGGTGCGGTTTTCCGCCGCGAGGTAGATCTGCTTGCAGACGAATTTCTGACTCTCATTAAGAAGGAGAGCGCCGGGCAGGAGTCCCGCCTCGCAAAGAATTTGGAATCCGTTACAGGCTCCGATGATCGGGCGACCCTCTCGGGCGAATCGGGTGACTTCATCCATGACAGGTGCTCTGGAAGCCATGGCCCCGCAACGCAAATAGTCACCATAGCTGAATCCGCCCGGAATAAAGACGGCATCGAAGCCGCTTAGACTTCTATCCTCATGCCAAACGTATTCGGCTCCTACGCCGACATCTTCACGCAGAGCGTAGAGCGCATCTTGATCGCAGTTCGAACCGGGGAATCGAAGGACGGCTACCTTCACGGAGCCACCTCAAAGCGGAAATCTTCGATCACCGGATTGGCCAAGAGCTTCTTGCACATGTCCCGGACCCTCTCTTCTGAATACGGCTCGACCTGCAATTCGATCATCTTGCCGATTCGCGCGCCTTCGATTTCATCGAAACCCAGGCTGTTCAAAGATTGGGCGACGGTACGACCCGCCGAGTCCAAGAGTGAAGGTTTGAGGGTGACATAGACTCGCACAGTGGCCATGTCCCAATTATGAACCCTCGCGGGCCTTCACCGCGAAAGTCCGAGGCTCTAGTAGCCGTAACCTTTTTCGCCCGAGGCTTGTCCTTCCCAGGCTCGACCCTCGTCCATCGGCTCGCAAACGAAGATCGTTCGCTTCTCGTTCTCAAAAGGAACCAGATGCCGTTCTACGATCTTTCCTTGACGATAGGAGGGAACGTCCCGCGACTGATGTAGAAATACTTCTTCGACGCCAAGCGCCACGTCGGCGCCAAGTTTCCAGTAACCGGACACGAAGAGCCCTGACGCGCGCTCCGTTACATTGGTGTTGTCCCGGCATACAAGGTGAATCCTTTTAACCTTCGGCATAACATCATTGTGGCAGGATGGGGAATCTGCCGCCGGTCGATTCCAAAATGGCCGAATAGGGCGGGGTACGCTCCGCACTCGATGGTCGACCCGCGCATCACTCAACTGGCCGAGCTCCTCTGCTCGCACTCAACGAACCTCGGTCCTGAAGACAAGGTTCTAATCCATGCCTTCGACACGCCCGAAGAGGCCATCGCGGAAGTCGTGAAAGCCGCCCAAGCACGTGGTGCCAAAGTCGCCCTGCGCATCGAATCCAGCTATGTTCGCCACCAACTGATGGAAGGAATGACCAAAGAAAACGCCCAACTCATCGCCAATGTCGAGAAGTACGAGATGGAGCAGATGACGGCGTACATGGCCTTCCGTGGGGCGCCAAACACGATGGAGATGAGCGACATCCCGCGGGAGACCATGCGAATGTGGGCGGCGGAATATTCCGAGCCCGTCGTTTTCGGAGTGCGAGTTCCGAAAACCAAATGGGTCGTTCTTCGGTGGCCGACTCCCTCGATGGCCCAGTCCGCCAGCATGAGCACCAAGGCCTTCGAAGATTTCTTCTTCCGAGTCTGTAACGCGGATTACGCGAAGATGTCCGTCGCGGCCAAGCCGCTCGCCGACCTGATGAATCGAACGGACATGGTTCGAATCACCAGCCCTGGCACGGATTTCTCGCTCTCGATCAAGGACATCGGCGCGGTTCCCTGCTGTGGCGAGGCGAACATTCCCGACGGCGAATGCTTTTCGGCACCCGTTCGCGAGAGCGTGAATGGCGTAGTCCAGTTCAATACGGCGAGCTTGTATGAGGGCAAAGTGTTTGAGAACATCCGTTACGAGATCAAAAACGGAAAGATCATCGATGCTTCGGCCGGTGCCCTAACTCAGCAGTTAAACGATATTCTCGATACCGACGAGGGCGCTCGCTACTTCGGGGAGTTCGCAATTGGTTTCAATCCCTACGTGCTCCACCCGATGAAGGACACGCTCTTCGACGAGAAGATTGCGGGAAGCTTCCATTTCACGCCGGGCAACGCCTATGATCCGCCCGGAGGAAACGGCAACAAGAGCGCCATTCACTGGGATACGGTTCTCATTCAGCGTCCGGACTACGGCGGAGGCGAGATGTACTTCGATGATGTGCTCGTGCGGAAGGATGGGCTATTCGTCCTGCCCGAACTCGAACCTCTCAATCCCGATAATCTCGCCGCGTAGTTCTTTTCGCCGACACAGGCACGTTTTCATCAGGTTTGGGTGACTGAAACACAATTCGGTCGGATACGCTATTGGCACGCCCATGATATCCGCTCTCATTTTTGCTGCCCTTCTTCCCGACAGCATGGCCACTTGGCCGTCTTGGCGAGCCATCCCTTCTTCAGCCCAAGAGAAACATCTGTCGAACATCCGCCAATTGACTTTTGGCGGCCAAAACGCCGAGGCCTACTGGAGCAAGGATGGGCGAAGCATCATCTTCCAATCTCGCCAACCGGACTACGCGGACGAGCAGATCTTTATCATGAATGCGGACGGCACCAATCGCCGGCTCGTAAGCACAGGCAAAGGGCGCTGCACCTGTAGCTACTTTGCTCCGGATGGCTCCGCTATCTACTTCAGCAGCACTCACGAACGAAACGAGGGTGCCCAGAAGCCGATCGACATGAGCAAAGGCTACGTGTGGATGGTGAACCCCGACTTCGCGATCTACAAAGCCGATCCGGACGGCAAGAATGTCCGCCCCATCATCAAGAAGGCTGGCTACGTAGCCGAAACCACCGTCGACCCCAACGGTAACTACATCACCTTTACCGGCGGCTTCGAGGGCGATCTCGAAATCTATCGGGCTAAGCCGGACGGCACCGAGATCACTCGGCTGACCAACGAGGTGGGCTACGACGGGGGCCCGTTCGTCAGTTGGGACGGCAAGAAGATCGTCTATCGCCGAGACCTGAACGCGACGCCGAAAGAGATCGAGGACTACCAGGCGCTCCTGAAGGAAAATATGGTTCGCCCGTCCAAGCTGGAGATCTGGGTGATGGAC
>JBKJIP010000303.1:0-6672 GCA_046598515.1 Fimbriimonadaceae bacterium
CCTTGGCCTCGACCGGATCGGATGTGACGTCCCCACCGGGAACAGGCACGCCAAACTTGGCGAGCAGATCTTTGGACTGATACTCGTGCAGCTTCATTGCGGAGCATCTAGGGTACCCGGTCACGTGGGGGTATGGGGTTCGGGGTATGGGGTATCGGGGGATGCATCGCGTCAATCTTTAGCCACCAGAGGGTAAGTTTTCTCGCCTATGAAGAACTTTAAAGAGCTCCACGCCTGGCAGGAATCCATGGTTCTCGCCAAAGCCATTTACATGGCGACTAAGAACAAGCCAAAGGAAGAAATCTACGGGCTACGAGCACAGATGAGATCTGCCGCTGTTTCGATCCCATCGAACATCGCTGAAGGTTACTGCCGCAACAATCGTGGTGAGTATCTCCATTTTCTGGGCATTTCGCGCGGGAGCGTCGGCGAGTTGGAAACGCAGTTGATACTTGCCTCCGACCTTGAAATGGTTGTGTACACAGAGGAACTGCAAGCACAAATAGATTCAGTGGGTCGTCTTTTGACTGCGTTGCTGAGGTCTCTGCAAAAAGGGTCCTGACATTCGACATCTTCCCACCCACACCCGATACGCCCTACCCCATACCCTTCCATATGCCTCCACCATTCACAATAATCCAAATGAATTTGCTCATTCTCGGCGGGACCCAGTTTGTGGGCCGCCACTTCGTTGAGGACGCTCTTGCGCTTGGCCATCAGATCACTCTTGTCCACCGTGGAAAGACCGGGGGGGACCTTTTTCCCGAGTGCCGGCATATTCATATGGACCGCGGGGAGGAGACCGCCTGGGCATCATTTCCGAATGAAAGCTGGGATGCTGTCGTAGATTTCTCCGCCTATGTCCCCCGCGTCCAGCGCTACTCCTGCGAGGCGCTGAAAGGGAAGGCGAAACGATATTTGTTCATCTCAACCATCTCGGTCTACGACCCCGCCGGCCAGACGTCGCTCGACGAGGACAGTCCGCAACTTGAGCCACCTGCAGCCGATTTCGAAGTTGTCATGGAAGCCTACGGGGGCCTCAAAGTCGCCTGCGAGCGCGTCGTTCTCGAGACTTGGGGAGAGGCAAGCACAATCGTGCGGCCGGGCATGATCATCGGCCCGTACGACCACACGAACCGCTTCCAGCATTGGATGAAGCAGATGAGTGAGAACGACTCCGTCGACGTACCCCGGCGATTGGATCAGCCTTGCCAATACATCGACGCCCGGGACCTGGGTGGGTTGATACTTAACTTGCTCGAAGCGGACCGAGGCGGCATTTACAATGGCGTCGGCCCTGAGCAGCGGGACACGCTGGGCGGCATGCTCAACACGATTAAGGACGTCGTGAATCCGGGGTGCACGTTGAATCCCGTGGATCCCACGACGATCGAGAAGGCGCCATTCCTGCTTCCGGAGGACAGAACTTCGGACGCGATGTTTAAGGTTTCGGGGGCGCGAGCGATCGAGGCGGGATTGACGTATCGGTCGCTCGAGACTACGGTGCGGGATATCTAATCCGACCGGCCAATCCCTCACCCCCTGCCCCCTGTCCCTAATCGGCACGAACATCCGATCAAGGACAGGGGAATGCAACCGATAGACCTCGCCAGCACGTCCCAAACATGAGCCATGCCTGAAGCGCGAAGATACTCCGAAAACGAAGTCGCTGAAATCTTGCGCTTGGTTTCCGAGCATCGGACCCTGGGGCCAGACAGTTCCCAGGGCATGACCCTTGAGGAAATCAAGTCGGTAACCGCCGAACTCGGCCTCGACCTCACCGCGGTGGAAGCCGCCGCCCGCAGAGTCGACGCGGGCCATTCGGAAACTTACGTTGATGGCTCCCAAGTCGAGTTTACGCGGGCTTACAATGGCGAGGTCAGCGACGAGGCCTGGGAAGAGATGGTGGCTCTCCTGCGGCGTAGGACCGGCTCGCAAGGAGAGGTCACCTCGCGGGGAATCACCCGCGAGTGGAGTGCCGCAGGTGAGATCGTGCAGACGCACTTGACGGCGACGACGGCCAATGGCGTGACCCGCGTGCGCATCTCCACGAACATAGCCGGCTATTACGTGTTCTCAGGCATCCTCTCGGCAATGGCTGCGCTCCCATTCCTGATGATCACTGCCATTGCTACGAAGAAGGGCGGAGTGGACCCGATTATGGCGACCTCGTTCTTCTTCCTCGCTCTGCTCGCAATCGTCTTCGTGGCGTTTAGAAAGGGCAGAGCACGTCGGGGCCGGGCCCTGAAGTTCGTCCAACTCCTCGACGAGTTCACGCCCCTAATTGAAAGTTCCCCGGCCCTGTCACCAGTCCCGGAACGTCAGGTCGAAGAAGATCAGCTTCACCTTTATCAGTGAGTTTTGCGGTTCCGGGCCCCCCTTCTCCTTGATCGGATGTTTGTGCCGATTAGGGAGAAGGGGTCGGGGGATGAGGGTTCCGGAAGCTCGGAGTTAGGCGCCGAAGCTACTGCCACTTCCACTTCTGCACCCATTCGGTGCTACCGACGGGGTACTTCGCGGCCAGCTTTCGTGCTTCGGATGATCCCATCCGAGAGAGCGCCCAGCGGGCAACCTCTTTGACCTCGACGGGAGTACCGTCGACCACAAAGGACCCCGCTGACTTGGATCCGCTCGCCCATTCGCCGATCAAGGGAGCGGCGGGTTCATAGGCCCGCATCCCAAGGGCCCGAAGCAAAGAATGCGCGAGGGCACCGTCGCCCGGACGGTACGCGCGAAGGTGACTCAGGAGAAGCTTAGGTGCATCGGAGTGACGGCAGTGAGCAAGACCGACGACGGCGGCGCTCGCAAACTGCGTTTTCAGAAGCCTCCCAAGGGTTGCGCAGGATTCTATTGGCGCCCATTCGCACAGAAATCGAGTGAGGTGCCAGTTGTCCACCTTCATAAGATCTTTCTTCATGATGTAGGCGGCAAGCTCGGGGTCGCGGAACGTGGTCAACTGATTTCCGCGAACCCAACGGCCAGCATGCATGCTTGCCGCAGCGAATCGTTTGGGGTGCTTGCGCTTGATAAGCTCGATCGTGGCAATATCGGCCCCACGGTCGTTGGAGAGGGCACGCTTGGCGATGGCGTCTAGGTCGCCGCGTCGGATTAGGTCTGTAACGGGAACGTCTCGCTCTTGAAGGCGGCTTCTCTGTTCGTCCCCCGCGCTTTGGAAGGCGAGATAGGCGCTTCTGATTTCGCCGGAGTGCGTGCCAGCCAGCAGTTTGGCTGTTTCTTTGTCGCGCATCGGGTGCAGCCGATTGAGTTCTTCCTTGATGAATGGTTCCGCATCCTTGTAGTAGACATTTCCAAGAGTTTTCGCGGCGGCATGGCGAATGTTCATTTGAGTCTTGCTCAAGTTGTACGCTTTGATTAGATCGGGAACCGCCCTCATATCGACACATTGAGCCAGTGCCTCGCAATACGCCTCGATGCCGCGATCCACATGATCGAACGTGTTATCTTTGCGATAGCGAGAGAGGGCGATGTGCAATCCACCTACCAAGGCATCCTTCACCTTTTGGTCAGATTCGAGGCGGGAAGCCAGGCGAACCATCTCGTCCCCTCGCCCGTCGATGTCAGCCCGTCCAATCTCCTCGATGAGCACGGACACCTGCTTAGGATCGCCGCTCTGGGCAAGGGCTTCCTTGCCTTGGCTGGCGCTCTTGTGGCTGTCCGCCGCGCGATTCGCGCCTATTCGCTCTAGCCAAGTCAACTGACTGTCATACTTTCGCATCCGAAAGGCGACATCGGGATAACAGTAAACCGCACCCGCCACGGCGATACCAAGCCCGACCAACCAGCCACGGTTCAGCTTCGAGACGTCGGCTTGCTCGTGCGGCAGCAAGCAGTAAAGGCACCCGCCAAGCAAGCCTTGGATCAGAGCAACGTAGGGGAAATCCTCAAAGGAGCCTTCCCACCCGTGTGGCGCACCGTAGGCGGCGAAGAGGGGGATCGCTGCCAGCCCGGCGCAGACGGCGGCCAAGGCGACGGGAACTCGCTGTGTGGCATTAAGGCGCCAGAACCGGCTGAGGCCGATCCCCGCCAGGACTCCGGCCACCAGTCCCCCGATGGCCCCGATGAACAGGATTCCGATCATGGCCTCCTTCGCAGAGCTTGGACTCGCGTGCGCGAAGTTCGCGACAATCCAGAATCCCGCCAGCGGCCAAGTTGCGGCAACGCCCAGGAGTGCGCTCGTCGCCGGTTTGTCCCGAGCCATAAAGGAAGCCACGCCTCCCCCAAGAATCCACGCCGCGAAGTAGACCAGTATCAATCCACCCGAAGTGTGGCCCAGCCGATTGGGAGGACGCTCTGAAAACGCGAAAATGCGCCGAATGATTCGGGGACAGGGCTCGTTCGTGGGCCGGTCGTCGCCGCCACCCGAGGGCGGGATGGCGGAAACAATCTTGCCGTGCCGGGGAATGCGGGCACCCCCTGACTACGCCGAAACATCCACGGCCACGCCGTTCGGCTGGCCCAAATAGACCTTGGGCAGGCTCTTTCCGAGTCGGGTCAGGATCTCGTGGTGACGGATTCCGCTTTGGCGGGCGACGTCGGCGACTCGGATCTGCTCCGCACCCTGTTTACCGATCATCACGACCTCGTCCCCGCGTTGCGCGGGGATTTCGGTGACGTCAGCGATAATCAGATTCATGCAGATCTGGCCAATCACCTTGGTTCGATGGCCATTGATGAGACACTCGATCTTGCCGGTCATCGACTGGCTGAGGCCCTCGGCGTAGCCCATGGCGAGAATCGCGATCTCCATATCTTTCTCCGCGACGAAAAGCTTGTTGTAGCTCGTTCCTTCACCGGCCCGGAGCGGCTTGCGCTGCATGACGACTGTTTTCGCTTGGAGAGAGGGTTCGAGCCCGGGAAGAACGGGTTCCACCCCGTAAAGAGCCAAGCCCAGTCGAACATAGTCGAAGTGCCCCTCCGGGAATGGTGACAAACCGTGAGAGTTGGTCATGTGGAGCGGCACGTTCAAGCCCAGTTCGTGCATGCCCTCCACCATCTTTTGGAATTGCTCGAGTTGCTGCAGGTCGACCTCGCGACTTACCGACTGGGCCAGGTGCGTGAAAATCGAATCGACCTGGATGTTCGGGAACCGGTTCCTATTCACCAGGAACTCCATGGCTTCGGAAAGCTGCATCCCCAGGCGGTTCATGCCCGTCTCAACTTTCAGATGTACGCGGGCAACCCGTCCTTCTCGCGCCGCCAAATTCTGGATGGTATCGGCGAGAGAACGATCATAGAGAGAGAGGACATAGCCGGCGCGGATCGACTCCTGCAATTCGGTATCGTCCAAAAAGCCCATGATCAGCACATCGGTTTCGGTGACCGATCGAACTTGGCGAGCCTCCTCGATGCTGATAACGCCGAAGTGCGGACACCCTTCCCGGGCCAAGACTCTTGTGACCGCCTCGACGCCATGGCCATAGGCGTCGGCTTTCACCACCGCCATAACTCGCGTGCGATCGCCCAGAAAGCTTTTCACCGTCCGGTAATTCTTCGCAACGACATCCAGATCGACTTCAAGCCAGGCGCGCATGGGGAAAATGACGTTCGGCCAGAGGGCTCTGCCGCAACGTATAAAAATAATTTTAGCTGTTTTAGAGCAAACGGTATCAGTTGTTAGGCGTCAACACCTTATTCTTAAGTGTAAATGCGAGGCAGAGGTATAAAGACGGCAGGCATGGTGTATTTCCCAGGGCAAGCCGAGAAACTCGTTTTCTCGCTTGATCAACTCCGTACCCTGACCTCCTCGATTCGGACCGAGGTCTTTTATGCCTTTTCCGCGTATCAGCCGCAGTCTGTCTCAGACGTTGCCAAGGGTCTTGGGAAGTCGGCGCAGACGGTCCACTACCACGTGAACGAGCTCGTCACCAATGAGCTGCTGATCGCGGTGGCGGAGCGAACGCGGCGCTCCCGTACGGAAAAGCTATACGTTCATGCTGCTCTGAGCAACATGTCGCGTCCCCTTCGAGAAGCGGACGACGAGTATCGAACGGAGATCGTGAAAGGGTTCCTCGCATTGATGCGCAGCATCGCCCGCGAAGGGGCGGAAGCACACGACGTCATCCCGGTGGACCCGAACTACGCGAAGACGATCACAAGCCGGCAAAAGCTCTTTCGTGTGGCTACGCTCGAACGAGCCCAACAACTCAAAGAGAAGCTTCAGTCTGTGCTGGAGGAGATGGCGGAGGACGACGATCCAGAAGGCCAGTTTATGGTCCGCGTCAGTCTCTGCATGGCGCCCAGCTCGGCCACCTCGCGGCAATACTTGAAAGAGAAGACCGCCAAGAAGAGCCGCAAGAAATCCGGGGCGTGATTCACAATCACGTTATGCTCTTCGCCGCAATCGCCGTTCCCATTGCCATCACCGAAGTTTTGACGATCGGTTCCGTTGGCCGCGGAGGCCGAATTCCTTTCCCCACCGATGTCGTCGTCGATCAGATCATCCAGGGGACCTGGAAGAGCCCCGCGGAGGGCGAGACGACCGGCACCCAGAAGTGGACCACGGCCAAGGCGGGCGCGGACGGTTGGTTCAACGGCCTTCGCGGTTATTCGTTCGCCAAAGTGACCGAGCCGCGCTACCGTGTCGCGATCCTGAAGGCAAATGGGCATGGGATGGTCTATGTGAATGGCGTGCCCCGGATGGGCGATCCCTAC
>JBKJIP010000344.1:0-16015 GCA_046598515.1 Fimbriimonadaceae bacterium
AGACGCTCGCGCTCTAACTCAGCAGAGAGCCGGTTCGCGAGCACGCTCAAGAACTCCACGTCATCGCCCGTGATCGGTTCATCCGTTTTGCGATCCATGAAGCAGAGCGTGCCGATCGGCTGGTTCATCATGTTGCAAATGGGGACGGAAAGGCACCGACAGAAGCCGAACTGCGCGGGAAGGATGTCCTTGAACTCGTCGTAGGTTCGGGCATCTTGCACCACCACGGGCCGGACATCCTGTAAAGCGACGCGGCAATAGGCGTCCTTCACCGCATTCTTGTTGACTCCGACCATCTCGACCGGCGGTCGCGCGATTTCGCGGAACCGCATCCAATCCCCTTCCCAGATCGAGAGAATGGTGGTGGAGTCGTAGACTTCGGCAACTCGGTCGACGATGTACCGGCAGACCTTGGCCGGATCTGGGTCGTGATAAGTGCTCGCTTCCACGATCACGTCCCGCCGCCGCTGGCGCATGAATGCGGCTGAGACATCTTGAAAAGTCCAGATCCGGCCAATGATAGCGCCCGCGGCATCCGTTACGGGACCGGTTGTCCGCCGAAGGGCCAAGAATGGCCGTTCGAGAATCAGCTCGTCTTCCAATCGCTGGGTCGGATCGGAATAGGTTGTATCCAGGTGGCTTCGCCACCCGCCGGTGTCGGCCAGGCGAGGATAAACATAGCCGCGCAGTTCCTCTACACCCATAGCGGGAACGAGAACGCTATCCACCTGAAAGAGGTCGCCGAACTTGGTGTTGCAGGCTAGAGCCCGATGCTCAAGGTCGGTTATCAGCATGCCCAGATCGGTGATCGTGAGCATGGCGCGTAGGAATGACCCAAGCTCAGCCTCCGAAAGCGACTGGGCCGTAACATGCGCCTCTCTGAGCACGTTATGGGTACGCATTTGTTTTTGCTAGTATGCGCGTAAAGCACATTGGAAAACACAAGGTGTGAACGATGAATTAGTAAAAGGACGGAAGGGGATGCAAACTAAGGCTCTAACAACCGCTCGCCCCTTTATATCGACTATTAAACCTTCTCCACTCACACTCACTATTCCCCCTTTACTTGCAGCAGCCTCTTTCTTATGTTTTTCTTATGCTCCAGATTACTAGGCCATTCCGTCTTTTATGCCCTCTTTCGGAGTATAGATAAGGGCCCCCTAAAAGCCCTCCGCTCAAACGGAGACGCTTAGGGCTGTTACAAGGAAGGATGGATATGAATAGCTTGCTGAAGGGACCGAATCAAAAGACCGCATTTATTGGCAGCTATACGCCGCGGCAGTGTGGAATCGCGACATTTACCTCGGACTTGGTGAATAGCCTGGCCGAGCATTCCACCCACCCGTGTCTCGTCGTCGCCGTGAGCGACGACAAAGGGCCGTACGAATATCCCGATCCCGTGGAGTTCGTGATCAACCAGCACAGCATCGAGTCATATCGCGAATGCGCCCGCAATCTAAAAGCGGCCGGAGTGACCAGCATTTGCGTACAGCACGAGTATGGGATCTACGGCGGAGAGGCGGGAAGTTTCCTCTTTGAGCTCCTAGACCGTGTCGACGTGCCGGTTATCGCGACGCTCCATACCATTCTTGAAAACCCCAATCCGCATCAGCGCCGATCCCTCGATCGCCTCGCCTCCCGATGTACGAAGCTTGTCGTCATGAGTGAGCGCGGAGCGAGCATGCTGAACCGAGTCCACGGAATTCCGATGTCTAAGATTGTCCATATCCACCATGGGGTGCCGGATATCGAGCGGGGCAGCGGCTCCAAATGGCGCGAAGCGTTGAACATTGGCGATCGCAGGACTCTGCTGACTTTCGGTCTTCTCTCTCCAGATAAGGGAATCGAGAACGTCATCGAGGCGATGCCGGCGATTCTAGAATCCTGCCCCGACGCCGTCTATGTCTTCGTAGGCGCCACCCATCCTCACATTCGTGCCCAGCATGGTGAGGCCTACCGTGAAGGTCTGCAAGCTCTTGCCGAACGACTTGGCGTCAGTGAAAAGGTCATCTTCTACAACCGATTTGTCAGCCTCAGCGAGCTGACTGCTTTCCTCGACATGGCCGATATTTACATCACGCCTTACCTGAAGCGGGAGCAGATCACGAGCGGAACTCTTGCCTATGCGGTTGGAGGCGGAAAGGCTATCATTTCGACGCCCTACTGGTATGCCGAAGAGCTCCTGGCCGATGATCGCGGCATTTTGGTGCCTTGTCGATCTCCGGAGGCGATCGCGCAAGCAGCCGCGGCGCTTTGGACTGATAACGATCATCGCGCGGAAATCAAGGCGAATGCCAAGAAGCTCGGCGAAACCATGAAGTGGAGCGAGATCGCCAACCGATACGCTTCCATTCTTGAATCTGTCGTGTTGGTCGAAAAGCCGGTCGCCCTCCCGCTCCCGAAGGCGGATATTGCTCCGAAACCGGTCAAGCGTCAGACAATCTGCTTCGATCACCTGCAGCTCATGACAGACGGAATCGGGATGTTCCAGCATGCCATCGGCAACTTCCCGAACTATACCGAAGGCTATTGCATCGACGACAATGCTCGAGCGCTCTTGCTCACGACCATGATTCGGCGGCACGACATCGCCATCGATCCCAAGCTCCTGCATCAGCTCGAGGCGAAGTATCTCGCATTTGTTTTCCATGCCTTCAATCCCGATCTCGGGCGTTTCCGAAACTTCATGAGCTTCAGCCGGGAATGGCTGGAAGAGGCCGGCTCGGAAGATAGCCATGGACGAACGGTGTGGGCACTTGGTGCCTTGGCTCGCCAGCAGGGCGGCGGAGTTCGCTCGCACCGGGCCGAAGAGCTCTTCATTGCGGCCCTTCCCGCCGTACGCGAGTTCACGAGCCCGAGAGCCTGGGCCTACACCCTACTTGGTCTCGATGAAGCCAATCGCACCAATCTAGACAACCCCTATGTCGAAGCCCTGGGCGAGGATCTTGCAAGGCGGCTTTACGGCTTGCTGAAGCAAAACGCCGGTCCTGATTGGCCCTGGTTCGAGCCGGTGCTCAGCTATGCTAACGCTCGACTCCCCGAAGCCCTCTTGATTTCGGCGCAATGGCTCGAAGACAGCGAGATGCTCGAAGCGGCCCTTATGAGCCTGGCATGGCTCGCTGACCTTCAGATGGGCGAGGACGGCTTGTTCGAACCCGTTGGATGCCACCGGGTCATGCACAAATTCGAGGCGAAGCCGATTTACGACCAGCAGCCGCTTGAAGCCTATGCCTCCGCTTCCGCTTACCTACGAGCTTGGCGAGTGACGCGTAACCCCGAATGGCTAAACTACGCTCATGCCGCTAGTTCATGGTTCCTAGGCCAGAACCTTCATGGAACGCCCCTCTTCGATGGGGCGACCGGAGCCTGTGCCGATGGTTTGATGGAAACGGGATTGAACGAGAATTGCGGAGCCGAATCAACCCTTGCCGGCCTCTTGACCATGGTCGAGATGGTCGCCGAAATTCAACCTACGGGGAGAAATCCGATTGTCCATACCAACTATAAGCAGCCTGTCGAATTTTGAGAGCCCGATCTTTCGCTATGCCGGTAATCCTATCCTTGTCGCAAACATGTGGCCGTATCCGGTCCACTCCGTCTTCAACCCTGGCGCAACCAGGTTAAGAGACGGGACCACGCTCTTGCTTTGCCGCATCGAGGATCGACGCGGCATTTCGCACCTGTGCGCGGCACGCTCGAAAAACGGTATCGATAATTGGGAGATCGATCCCGTCCCGACGCTCGCCCCGGATCCCGAGAGTCACATTGACGAGTTGTGGGGGGTGGAGGATCCGCGGATCACCTACCTGGAAGAAATCGACAAGTATGCGATCGCCTATACGGCTTTCACGCGTAATGGTCCTGGCGTCGCGCTTGCCCTGACCGAAGACTTTCATGAGTTCGAAAGAGTCGGATTGGTCATGCAACCCGATGACAAAGATGCCGCCCTCTTCCCCCGCCGATTTGATGGCCAATACGTTCTGATCCATCGACCTACTACGGGGACTTCCGCGAACATGTGGACGTCTCGGTCGCCCGACCTGAAAAACTGGGGCACGCCGCACATCATGCTGCCCGCTCGTCGTGGTGCCTGGTGGGATGCTCGCAAGATCGGACTTTGTGGCCCGCCGATCGAGTCCACGGCTGGTTGGATCGTGCTCTACCACGGCGTGAGACACACGGCGGCCGGTGCCCTTTATCGAGTGGGCGTGGCTCTCTTCGATCTGGAACGGCCGGACGTTTGCCTTTTGCGCGGCGATAACTGGATTTTCGGCCCGGAACAACCTTACGAACTCTTTGGCGACGTCGGCTACGTCGTGTTCCCCTGTGGCCACACCGTGGCCGATGATGGCGACACCGTGCATCTCTACTACGGCGCTGCGGATACCAGTGTCGGCCTGGCGACCACGAGCATTTCCGGTCTCTTGAAGTGGCTAGAGCAGAACGGCTCGACCATGGTCGGCGTAGCCGGCCAGCCGTCAGAGACGGCTGCTCTCACCGGCGAAGATCTCCCAAGCTAGTTGCACGTGCTTCCAGCCCGTGTGTCCCCCAGGCATCCTGCCTGGGGTTTCTCTTCTCGCAAGCGAGCATCCTTCGAAACGGGCGCGCCAGGCAGGATGCCTGGGAGACGCATGGGCTGGAAGCCCATGGCACGGTTTTTTACGCACCGGCGCGCTCGCGGTATTGGACCGCTTCGCTGAGGTGAATCTTCTCCACCGTATCTGAACCCGCCAGGTCTGCGATCGTGCGACCGACCTTCAAAATCCGGTCGAAGACCCTCGCCGATAGGTTCATCTTTTGCATCACCTGCCGCATGAAGGCCTGACCATCCTCGTTCAAGGGGACCAGCTCGCGGATTTCTCGCGGGGTCATCTTCGCATTTACTCGGCCCGGCCCCAGACGGGCGACCTGGCGGGTGCGGGCGCCCATAACCCGTTTCCGGATCGCTGAAGAGGGCTCTCCGGGCTGCATGTCGAGCAGCTCTTCCGCCTTCAGACGCGGCACCTCGATTTGGATATCGATCCGGTCGAGCAGCGGTCCCGAAATCTTCGCGGTGTAGCGCCCGCAGACGGACGGTGAGCTCACGCATTTCTCCTCCGGAAGACCTTTGAATCCGCACGGGCAAGGGTTCATCGCACCTACCAGAATGCACTCGGCCGGGAAAGTGATCGACGCTTGGACGCGAGAGACGGTGACCACGGCATCCTCCAGGGGCTGTCGCAGGGCTTCCAGAACTTGGCGCTCGAACTCGGGCATCTCGTCCAGGAAGAGCACGCCTTTGTGCGCCATGCTCACTTCGCCGGGCTTGGGATTCTTGCCGCCACCGACGAGGGCCGCGTGGCTGGCCGAGTGGTGCGGCGAGCGGAATGGCCGCTCCCAGATAAGCCCGTTTCGCCCGTCGCCGCGGCCAGTGGCGCTGTAGATGCGCGTCACCTCGATTGCTTCCTCGACCGCCAGCGGCGGCATAATGGTCGGCAGCCGCCGCGCCAGCATCGTCTTGCCCGATCCGGGCGGGCCGGACATCAGCACGTTGTGCCCTCCGGCGGCCGCGATTTCCAAGGCGCGGAGCGCTTGGCGCTGGCCCTTCACATCGCTGAAATCGAGGGCGTATTCGACCGTCTCGTCGAAGGTCGGCTCCTGGAAGACCACCTTCTCGAAGTCGGCCCCATTGATAAGGGCGACCACATCGCTGAGCGTCTCCATCCCATAGACATCGATCCCCGGTGCCACCGCCGCTTCGGCGGCGTTCTCTTTGGGAACCACCAACCGTGTGAACCCTTTCTCGGCGGCCATCAGGGCAATGCTGACTGCCCCGTCGACGGGGCGAATCTTGCCGTCGAGCCCTAACTCCCCCGCCAACAGGATGTTCTCGAGTTCCTCGATGGGAACCGCGCCTATCGAGGCGAGGGTGGCGATGGCGATGGGAAGGTCGAGAAGCGGCCCTTCCTTGCGAAGGTCGCCGGGGGCGAGATTGACCACGACCAGGTTCTGGTACGGGAAGTCGAGGCTGCTATTCTTGATCGCGCTCTTGACGCGGACCTTGGCGTCGGCGACGGCTTGGTCGGGCAATCCGACGAAGACAAACTGATTTTCGCCGATGGGCCGAAGATCAACTTCGATCACGACCGGCATCGCATCGATCCCGATGAGCGTAGCCCCATGCGCCTTCGGAATCATGAGTACGGTTTTACCTCTCAGGGCAGTCTGTGAATGGTGAGTGGTTAATTGTGAATGGGCGAACAATAGGGGGTCAGACTACAAACGAGTGTGGATATCCCTCCGAGTCCATCCGCCCGTTCACTATTCACCACTCACCATTCACAACGAGAGGAGCCCCCCGATTTCCTCCGCCGTCGGATACCGTCCCGCCACCTTCTTGGAGAAGATCACGTTACCGTCCTTATTGATGTCGAAGACACCCTGGCCCGAGGGCGTAAGGACGATTGAGTGAATCGGGTGTTTCTGCCCAACGGGCACGCGGAACTGAGTCAGCAGAGCCTCCGCCAAACTGGCGGCACGCGGAGCATAGTTTCAATCCATGCAGAAGATGATTTCGAGAGTCACGCCCCATTATCCCTCTCCTACGAGGAGAGGGAAAGCAACGGGCTTTAATCAACAGACGTTTAGCCCTTGGTCTTACCGATCTTGGGGATGGGAAGTCCGGTCGCAGTTTTCGCGTATTTGGCCGGATCCTTCTTGAACGCGGGGACGCAACCGGCGCAGCAGAAGTAGTACCGCTTGTTCTTATAATCCGCGAAGAGCTTCGCCTTCTGAGCATCGGCCACCACGGCCTTCTCATTCTTCATGACCGCGCAGTTCACTTCTTTCGGAATGGCGACCGGCTTGGCGGGTTTCTTTTGGGCAAAGGCGCCACCGGATAGAGCGGCACAGACAAGGAAGAGAGCAACTTTCTTCATAGACTCAATTATGCCACCCTATAGCAACATGGAGGGCCATTCGGCATGAGTTCCAAGCAGACCGCACAGCGCATGGCCACCTGGGCCTTCAAGCGTCTGCAGCGCTGGTTCCAGAAAAAGACCGCCGTGCAAGCCGAGGAAGCTGGGGCCAAGCTGGGGCGAAAGGTGTTTCGGCTCTCCAAGAAGCACCGCGAGCGCGCCATGGAAAACCTGGCTCGGGCTTTTCCGGAGAAGTCGGAAGAAGAACGATTTGAGATCGCTCGGGGAGTGCTCGAACACTTCGGACGCGTTATGGCCGACTTCGTTCGTGCGCCACAGCGAACAAATCAGGAGGTGCTCGACACGCTGGAGATTCAAGGTGACGAGCACCTGAAGGCGGCCTTCGAAAGAGGCAAGGGCGTGATCCTCGTTTCCGGCCACTTTGGAAACTGGGAGCGTATGGCCCAAGCCCTCGGTGCGATCGGGGCGACGGTGAGTGTCGTGGCCCGGGACGCCAATGATCCGGAGATGAACGAGATCGTGATCGGGCTTCGAGCGGCCGGGGGAGTCAAGGTTATCTCCCGGGGAGATTCTATCAAGCCCATCATGGATGCCCTAAAAGCGAACGAACTGGTCGGCCTCCTGCCCGATCAGAACTCGGAAGAAATCTTCGTTCCATTCTTCGGTGTCCCATGCGGAACGGTCAAGGGCCCGGCCGTTTTGACTCGTCGATCAGGAGCTGTTTGTATGGCCGCCTACTGCGTGAGGATTGCCCCCAATCGCTATCGGATGATTTTCGAGCCGGCCCTGCAGCCCGAAGAAGGGTTTGACTTCGTCGAGGGGCTGACACGCACGATTAACAAGTCGCTCGAGAATGCCATCCGTCAGTATCCCGACCAATACCTGTGGATCCACAATCGCTGGAAGTCGGCGAAGAAGCGGGGCCTCGTGTGAGGCTCCTCATCGTCAAGTTCTCCTCGATCGGAGACTGCGTCATGGCCGTCCCCGCCGCCTCCATGTTCAAGCGTGCCTATCCGGACGGCAATTTGGTTTGGGCCGTGGATCCTCGCTGCGAGGCGGTCATCCAGGATAACCTCGCCGCGCGGTTTTCGATCCCCTGGGAAGTCTGGAAGCGAGACAAAGTATCCTCGCTTGCCCGCATGCGGCACTACCTGAGTCTCCGAAAATACAAATTTGATGTTGGTGTCGATCTTCAGGGCCACAGTAAGACCGCGATCTGCCTTCGGCTCTCGGGAGCTCGACGCCGCATGACCGTGGCTCCTCTTGATCCCTTGGCGAAGATTCTGAATCCAACGGCAAAGGTTGACCATTTGCTGCACACAGTCGAAAGAAACATCGAGGTTCTTCGCTTGCTGGGCGTCGACCATCCTGATCGATCACCCCTCATGCCAGACGTACCGCCTCCACGCGATCTGCCCGCGGACCTCGTGTCGATTGCGGTTTCTACCGGGCATCCGAAGAAGAATTTGCCGCTAGACGTCTGGGGCGAGATCGCTCGAGCCCTGCTCGCGCAGGGTCATCCCGTCGCCTTCGTTGGCGGCCCAACAGATGCCGCGCCCCTCGTGCCGGGTGCCCTGGATTACTGTGCCAAGATGAATCTAAGGGAGACCATGGGGGTCCTGCGGGCGAGCCGGCTTCATATCGCCGGCGATACCGGGTCTGGCCATATCTGCGCCGCCTATGGCGTGCCGGTGATCTCAGTGTTTGGCCCGACAAAGGCTCAGCAGTTTCGACCTTACGGTCCGAAAACCGTTGTTCTCCAGGCAGACGACAGAATGCAGGGAGTCGGAACAGGGGAGATCCTCGCCGCCGCCCAGGAGGCGCTGGCATGAAGCGCTACGCGATCGTCCGACTCTCCGCTCTCGGGGATGTCGTCTGCACCTTGCCGGTGGCGGCTCACCTGAAGCGGGCGGAACCCGATTGCCATGTCACGTGGATCGTCGATTCGCGCTTCGCCGGCATCGTCGAGTGCTGCACGAATGTCGACCGTATGATCTCCGTAGGGCGAGGAGAGAACCCTCCGAGGCTTGACCCCTTTGATGTTGCCTTCGATATGCAAGGGCTTTTAAAGAGTGGGTTGTTGGTCAAAGACCTGAAGGCGAGGCGCAAGCTCGGCTACCACTGGCAGCGCGAAGGAGCGCAGTTCTTCTCCCAAGCCGTGTTGCCCGATCCGAGTTCGTTTCACATCGTTGATCAGTACATCGATGTCGCCCGCGAAGCGGTCTCGGCAAGCTCGGATCGAGCAGAGTTCGGCCTCCGCCCGAATCCGGAAGATGCTGCGACCCTAGCTGCCCGACTGCCGGCGGACTATGTGGTGCTCAACCCCGGTGCGGGTTGGGTAACCAAGCGTTGGCCACCAGCCTCCTTCGCCCGGGTCTGCGAGTGGCTGGAGGCTCAGGGATTGTCCCCTGTGCTCATCGGCGGCAAGAGCGATTCCGATATGCAGGCTTTCGATGAAGTACAGCGCGAAACGAAGGCCAAGTTGGTCAAGCTCACGGGCGAAACTAGCGTACGGCAGCTCGTCGCCCTCCTCGCCGCCGCGAAGGGCCACGTTGGCGGAGACACGGGCAGCACCCATCTCGCCGCCGCCGTCGGAGTTCCGGCCGTCGGACTTTATTCGATCACGCGCCCCAAGCGATCCTGTCCCTATGGTCAAGTCGAGAACTGCCTCTATGATGCCAATGGCCTCGCCCAAATCACGCCAGAAGCCGTGATCGAAGTGCTCCAGCGAAACCTGATCCGTCCCCAAATCTAGATGGATTACTTGATGCTGGCCAAAGTGTTGATCTGCGCCTTCTTCGCGGTGCTGTTCCTGCAGTCGGGATTCGACAAGGTGACCGGCTGGAAGGGCAACCTCGAATGGCTGACCGGGCACTTTTCGAAGACGCCTTTCGCGAAGTTGGTGCCCCTGCTTCTCGCTTTCATCACCCTGCTTGAACTCATCAGCGGCTTTCTTTGCTTGGGCGGAGCGGGCTCGTTCCTCTTTAAAGGTCCCCAATGGGTTGCGGAATCCGGTCTGACCCTCTGCGCGGCGACTCTCCTATTTCTCTTCGCCGGCCAGCGAATCGCCAAGGATTATCCGGGCGCAGCAACGCTGGCGACCTATTTCGGCGTCAACATTTTTTGTCTATGGCTGATCTTGACGAACTGATCCAGCGCTACCTCGATCACCTGGCCGCGCGCCGGGCGCCCCATACCGTTCGCTCCTATGGCGCCGATCTATCCCAGCTTGCTCAAGTGTCGCAAACTCGGGAAGCCCTTACTGCGGCAACTCTCCGCACCTACTTGCGCAAATTCGGGACGACTCCCGTAACCCGGGCCAGAAAGTTGAGCACCCTGCGCGGGTTCGTGAAGTTTCTCAAGTCGATCGAGGAGATCAATCACGACCCGACGGAGTCGCTCGAAGCGCCGCTTCGGCGTCGTCGCCTGCCGAAAGCCATGAGCCAACTGCAGGCAACGGAACTACTCGAGCAGCCGGGCGAGTCCAAGACTCCCTTTCGCGATCGGGCGATGCTGGAGCTTATGTACGCGGCCGGGCTCCGTGCTTCGGAGACGGTCAGCGTCGATGTTGGTGACCTCGACTTCGCATCCCGCTCTCTCCGCGTGCGTGGTAAGGGCAACAAGGAGCGCGTGACCCTCTTCGGGCAAGCCGCGGAAGAGGCGATCAGGGGCTACATCGACGTGGAACGGGTAGGAGATGGAAAAGCCCTTTTCACCAATTCGAAAGGCGAGCGCTTAACCACTAGGACGGTTCAAAACGTGGTCAAGAGATGGGCGCTTCGGGTGGGTCTCTCGCCAGAAGTCTCGCCGCACACTCTCCGTCACAGCTTCGCCACCCACCTCCTCGATGGGGGCGCCGACCTCAAGACGGTACAACAGCTCCTCGGCCATGAGAGCCTGGCCACGACCCAGATCTACACCCATCTCAGTATCGAGAGATTAAGAGATGCGGTCACAAAGGCTCACCCTCGCAGCCGTGGGTAACTCGGCTTATGACGAACAAGGACATGATTCACCTGGGTCAGATCGGTTACATCCAGAAGATGTACGCGATCACGGCTGCTACTAGGCGATTCGGAAGACGAATCTGGCGTTGCCGAGCGCGAACTCGGTGCCATCGGCGATTTCGGCTTCTTCAACTCGCTCGAAGTCGTCTCGCAGCACGAAGGTGCCGTTCGACGATCCCATATCCTTAATCGACCAAACGCCATCCAGGCAGTCGAGGCGCGCATGCTTGCGAGAGACGTAGACGCCCTCGGGCAAGGAGGCAAGGTCGACGTCGATCGGCCCGACGGCGGGATCGAATCGTCCGATGATCGAGCCGGGGTTGATCGCGAACACGGTATCCGTCTCCGCGCCGCTGCGCTTAACGATCAGCCTAGGCCCGGCACTTTCTCCCGGGGCTGCTTCTTCTTCCGCCGGCTCGACCGGCTCGGTCACTTCCGCCGCATCGGCGTTTTCCGGGGCCGTCGGCTCCACCAAATCTTCGTCGTGCATGACTGAACTTTACCTCTGCGCCTCGGCATTACCATTCCGGAAGCCGTGCTTCTTCGAATTCTTGAACGACGAGCAAGGCGCCTTCACCAATTGAGACGGAAATTTCATCAGATTCGGCAATGTTTGAGAGGCTCAAATGACTGCCGAACTCCAACTTCGCATCCTCTAACTCCCACCGGAGGCCCGTGGTAGACACTCCGGAGCTTGGAAGAATGGGCAGCAGAGACACGATTTGGCCCGGATACGCGGCATACGTTGACCGTCCTGTCTCCTTCTTCACATGAGCCAAGCCGTGCCGGATCGCAATTCTTATGGAGAGGGGCGATCTAACGAAGGATCCGATGCTCGCCAAGACATGATCGAGGCGATCGCCCTCAAATCCGATAATTGTCGCCGAAAGATATCCTTGGCCCTGGATGTACGTGAGCAGTTTGTCGCAATCAGAGTAGTTCTGATCCTCAAACCTATGCATATCAAACGACACCGAGTCAGGGTTCAGGGCCGAAGAGTCTAAATCCCCCAAAACGACATGCGGAAAAATTCCGGCGTCGATCAAATGGTCGCCTCCGCGATCAGCGGCAATCAATATGTCTGCCTTTGCCCCCCAAAACCTTAACATCGCCTTAGGAGTGTCGTTTCCAGCGAGAATGCCTAAGACACGGTTTTCCATGCTGAAATTATACTTTTCCACATGGTCTCACGGACAAGACTTACCCACATGCAGACACGTCTCTACCTGTCAGATTCACCTCAAAAAAACGTTAAAAAACGTCGAAAAAAAATGCATCCGAACCTAAATCAAAGAAAAACGGCGGGATATATGCCATTTTTTCGGATTTCACGGCCTCAGTTTCCGTGAATAGGGCTTGCAGCCGAAAAAAAGCTCCCGTATAATGCCCAGTCCAAGGGGGAAAAGCGGCCGGAAAGAGCCGCGAACCAACCATTAAGGATGATTGACCAGTTAGTCTTAACAGACCCGGATACGGCCGACCTCAGCTTTGCATGGGAGCAAGCACTGAGACGTATCAAGACCCAAGTGGCGCCCGGCGCCTATGACCGATTCATCAAACCGCTCAAGCCCAAGCACGTTGTTAATGGGGCCGTCGTCTTCTGCACGCCCGGCAACTTCGTTCGCGACTGGGTGAGCACCAAGTTTCGGTCCCAGCTCGAGAATATTCTCTCGGATGAACTCGGCACCCTAGTCACCGTTGCCTTCGAGACCGGCCCGCGCACCAAAGCGGAATCCGACGACCAGCCTCGCGGTGCCTCCAAATCGACGGCTCCCGTGCCCGAGATCGCTCGATTTAAGCCGAACGAGCGGTACAGTTTTGGCTCCTTCGTGTGCGGCCAAAGCAATCGCCTCGCCTATGCCGGAGCGAAAGCCGTGGCCTCGCAGCCCGGTGGAAAATACAACCCGTTATTCATCTATGGCGACTCCGGATTGGGGAAAACTCACCTGCTGCACGCCATCGCGCGAGAAATTCTCGATGAGGATCCGACCTTCCCCGTCGCCTATGTAACTGCCCAGCAGTTCGCCGAGGACTTCGTTCAAGCCCTTCAAACGAACCGAATCGAGCAGTTTCGTCGCCAGCAAAGGAACGTCGGAGTGTGGCTCGTGGACGACATCCAGTTCATCGCAGGCCGCGACAAAACTCAGGAAGAACTTTTCCACACCTTCAACTATCTTCACTCGCTTGGAAAGCAGATCGTGTTGATCGCCGACCGCCCGCCCCGCGATCTTCAGCTCATGGATGAGCGTCTCCGATCACGGTTCGAAGCCGGCTTGGTTGCCGACATTCAACTTCCGGACACGGAGACCCGCTGCGCGATTCTGCTTAGCAAAGCCGAGCAGGACGGCGTCGACCTTCCGATGGATGTCGCGATGTACCTGGCCGAGAATGTCCAGGGGAACATTCGAATCTTGGAAGGCGCCCTTATTCGACTCGGAGCTCAAGCGAGCATCACCGCCGGCACCATCTGCATGGACACTGCTAAGAACCTGGTCGAGCAGCATTACCGCACGGGAGTTCTGGCCAAGCCGACATTCGGCCAGATCGTAAACACGGTCAGCAAGTTCTATGACATCCCCGTCGATCAGATCAAGGGAGCCCGGCGGAATGCGCCGATCGTCCTTGCCCGTCACGTGGCGGTCTGGGTGACTCGTGAGCTCACCGGCGATAGTTGGAAGCACATTGGCTCGCTTTTTGGCGATCGCGACCACACGTCGATGATGCACGGCTACCAGAAGATCAACGAGCTTATTCACTCGGATCGCACCCTGCGATCGCAAGTGAAAACGATTGTGAGGACCTTGCAGCCCTCCTAAGGGCTGCGGGGTCCTGTTGCTCGGATATCGACCGTAAACGTCGCGGGAGTGCCGTCTCCGCCCGGAGCAAAGGCATTCTCGCAGACGATTCGGGCGGAAACAATCCGTCCGACTTTGTCAAAGGTCCACTTGCCTTTCGCGGTTAATCCGCCCACCTCCGTGAAGGTCGTGTGGACTTGGCCCTTGGACCAAGATGCTGCGTATTTGGCGGCGGGAATTCTTTCTTCGGGAATGGCAGCCAAGGAGGCCTGAGTGGTCGCCGAATAGCGGGTCGCTCGCCATAGTCGACGAGTGAATGGACTCTCCGGATCGGGGGTCAATAGCGGCCACCCTTCAAAGGTTTCGGTCAAGATGAGCGGAGTCGGCTTATCGGGCAAGGCGATCTTTTGGCCGGCGACGCTCGAATCGATGGGCAGCCGGGCTCGCTGCAGATTTCCACCCTCGAGGACGGTGACCGTGTCCTCGTAAACGATGGTTTCCGTGAAGGTGTCTGGAGGAAGAAAGCTCGTCGTCATTTCGACGCGCTCTTTCCATGTGCTTCCTTTAGGAAGAGTGAGGCGGGGCAGCTCGGCTTGTCCACCGAGGCTAGCCGCCAGTACGAAGCTCAGACTCACCATTCTTCAGATATCCCTTTTCGCGGGCAAGTTCTTCCTGACCGAGCGGCGACTCGTACTTCGCCCGCTGGCGCTCGAGCTCGAATCGCTTGGACTCGGCTTTCGCGGCATCGGTGAGGTACTGGTCCGCTTGCTGTCGCTGCTCTTTATAGACGGGCCATGGCTTCATGCCAAGGGCCACGCCCAATGAAATCGCTATCCCTAGAAATAGGACGTTTAAAAGAATCTTTGCTTTCATCCTTGATCGCCAACCTTACGGATCATGATCAGGTTCGTGTTGCCCGGCGTCCCTGCCGGCACCCCTGCCGTAACAATTACATTATCCCCTAGTTTTAGCCGCTTAGCTTGCACAAATAGATCAATTGCGCTCTCGATTTGATCGTCGGTGGACGATGGCGCCGAGGTGAAAAGCGCCTCGATTCCCCAGACGACGGAGAGCTGGCGATAGGTCTTTTCGTTCCAAGTAGCGGAGAGGATGGGTGCGCTGGGCCGAAATTGGCTGACCAATCGGGCGGTCTGACCGCTGGTCGTGGTCGTCAAGATCGCATCCGGCTTGAGCAAAGCCGCGAGCTGGGCGCAAGCGAATGCCACGGCAACGGTGTCCTCCGTGATCTTGCCTTCGAACTGGCGGATCCAAGCATCGTGATCCAGGGCGGTTTCCGCTTTGCGGGCGATGCGCGACATGTATTCCACGGCTGCGATCGGATAGGCGCCCGTCGCCGTTTCGCCGCTGAGCATGACGGCATCGGTGCCGTCCAAGATGGCGTTCGCCACATCCGTCGCTTCGGCCCGGGTCGGCCGGGGAGCCACCGTCATGCTTTCCAGCATCTGAGTGGCCGTGATCACGGGTTTGCCCGCCTTGTGGGCGGCGCGGATGATCCTCTTCTGAGCGAGAGGAACCTCCTCCAGGTCCATCTGCAAGCCCATGTCGCCGCGGGCCACCATAACGAGGTCGGCGACTTTCAGGATGTCGTCGATGTTTCGAACCGCATCCCGAGTCTCAATCTTCGCGCACAGCTTGATGTCCGCCCCTCCCTCGCCAACCAGCTCGCGCAGAGCGAGCATGTCGGAGGGGTCGTGGACATAGCTGAGAGCCAAGAAATCGACGCCAAGACGAACCGCTTCGCGGGCATCCTCGACGTCCTTGGGGGTGATGCAGGGAGTCCGGAAGACCTTGCCGACGAGGGTGACGCCTTGCTTGGTTTTGATCACGCCGCCCGAAATGGCCCGCACCTGAAAGTTCTCGCCAACTTCTGCGATGATCTTCAACTCGACGTCTCCGTCCCCCAGCAGAAGCCGGTTGCCAACCGACATCTCGTTCAGGATCTCGGTTTGATGAATCGGGATGACCGCGGTCGGCCCGACGAGGAACGTGTCCTGAGGATGAATCTCGATGCGATCGTCCGGAATCTTTCCAAGTCGGAACTTTGGCCCCTGTAGGTCCGCGAGAATCCCGATCGGGGCGAGCTTGGGGCTGTACTTGCGGATCCAGCCAATCCACTTCTCTCGGGTCGCCCAATCCCCGTGACTGCAGTTCATGCGAGCCACATTCATCCCCGCCGCGATCAGAGCCCTGATCTGCTCCTCAGAGTCCACTGCCGGCCCGATGGTGCAGACGATCTTGGTGCAACGCTTCATCTCTAGCGATTATGAGGCGAACC